>NZ_FNNO01000007.1:0-202046 GCF_900106985.1 Hydrobacter penzbergensis
CGCTGAACTTGCGCCTGGTTTTCTTTGTCATATTCGGTAATTTAGGATGAAAAATTCATTCTTAACTACCTGCCCTTTTTTAAGGGTACATTATACTGTGTTAGTTTCTTTTGCTCGTCGCGGCAGCAGTTGTTTTTCTTACCGGCCTTCTTCTTCATGCCGCAGGAAGAACATTTGTCCGACTGCGAATGATGCCAGATACCCGCTTCCACCAGCTTGCCCATGCAATAGTGTAACTGCACGGTGGCTCCGGAAGCAGAAACCAGGTAAAAAATGGATATTATGGCTACAACGAGCTTTTTCACAAGACAAAGCTATCACTATTTTTTACAATTGGTATGTCAATCCTTTTATAAAATTTCCGTCCGGGTTTATATAATAAGTCGGGCCCGGTAAATACCGGGCCCGATCTGATAGATACAACATGAGAGGCTGTTATTTGGCTTTCCTGATGTAGATATTGCCGTTCATATTCTTCATCATCACTTCCGGTCCGCCGCCATTGATCTTTCCATATACCCATTTGTCCATACTGATCTTGTATAAGCCCGACTGGCTGCTCTTGTCTCGCTTGGGTTGGCTTTTATCGATGTCCATATCGAAATCGCTGTACACTTCACCCTGGTCTGATTTCACTTTGAAGTTGGCTCTCGTACTGGCAGGGAAAGTAACATCTACATTTCCATTGAGTGTTGTGAAAGCCATCGGCGCCTTGCCTTCTACTGAATTGAAAGTAACCGTGACAGTGCCATTCACCGTATTGGCCACCACATTGCCCGAAACGTTGGTCATTTTGATGCTCCCGTTCACGTTACTGATCTCCATTTCTCCTTTCAGGTTACTCACTTCTATATTGCCATTGTTTACGGTAGACAATTTCAGTGTTACATCCTGCGGGATCTTCAGTTCATAATTCAGCGTACGCATAGGGTTATCGGATTCAATACGCACAGTGTTGTTATCTTCTTTTGCTTTCACTTCAAAACCATTGCCAAGGGGTATCTTTTTCATTCCCGCCCCTTTCTCACTTCCTTCCTTTTCTTTCCTGCTCTTCGATTCAGGCGTCACATCAATAATCACTTCTTTGCCTGTGTAGCCTGTGATTTTGATAGATCCGCTCACCTGGTTCAGTTTTAATGTATAGGGTTTGCCGGGATTGCTCAATGGTATCGTCAGTTGTTCTTTTGCATCGGACTGTGCAAAGAGATGTGTGCCGGTAGCCAACAGCATCATTCCCAATACCGCTACTTTCATCTTTTTCATACCTGTTTGTTTAAGATTGCTTTTTAATATAAACATTACCGTTTAATGTTTCAAATTTGAATAGTGTTCCTCCCGAACCAATGCGGATGGAAGAGCGTTTGTTTAGTTTATACACCGTTCCGTTTCCGCGATGTTCTTCATTACGGCTTACACTGGCCGGCAATACTGTATTATCGAAATCGGTGTAGAAATCACCATGCATGCTTTTGAATTGCAGATCACCGGAGAAACCAGGTTGGTAATTTACCTTGATATTACCGTTGATCGTATTATAGGTAGAAGCTGCCGTAGGATTTGAAGCATACTCCACTTCCACATCGCCATTTACTGTTCCCGCCACCGTGGTTCCTTTCACATGTATGAGCTGAACGCCACCATTGACATTGTGCACTTTCAGTTTATTTCCCGCAATATCTTTCACTGTAACTTCTCCCTGGTTAACAGTAGACACATCGAGGTTCATCTGCATGGGTACTTTTATGGTGAAGTTGACATTGTAATGGTAGTCGATACGATGGTATCCGTTATTATTCCGCCAGCGGTCGGGCCTTGAGTCGAACGGACTGGTAATGTATACCACAACACTATCACCCACTTGCTCGAACCCCAGTTTGAATTCTTTTTTTCCTTCTTCCAGTGTTTCTTTATCATCTGCGCTGATCACCTGGTCTGCTTCTATCTGTACCTGGTTGCCTGCATAGCCTTCTACTTTCACAGAGCCGTTGACATTGTAAACCGCCAGCACCGCCGAAGTATTGCCTTGCTGAACCGGGAAGCTCTTGCTGATATGCGTTTTTTCTTTGAGGTCCTGTGCTGCAGCCGGCTGCACCAGGCATAAGAGTAGCGCTCCTTGTACAAAGGATGTCCATTTTGTTTTCATATATAGGGTTTGAATCGTTTAACTGAGCTTGAGCAGGCTCTGTTGTATTTTGTTTTTAATGGCTTCGTTGGTATCTTCTTTGTGCAATAGCTTCTGCAATGGCTTCACAGAACGCTTTTCCTGTAATTTCACCATCACATCGGCCAGCGCCGATTGCACCAATGGCGATTCCTGCTGAACGATAGACTGTACCAATCCTTCCCGTACAAAAGGATCCACTGCCAGGTTCGCCAATGCTTCCAGCGTGATAAGCCGCACATTTACATTGGGATCGTTGTTGAGTGTGGTGAGCAAAGCTTCAGCTACTTTATGATCTACTTTTTTGGCTTCATTCACATACTCTACTGCACGCATGCGCTCTGAAGCCGATGGATTCTCGAGCAAAGAGAGTGTCACCATGTTGCGCATCTCCTGCATCTGTTTCGACAATTGGCTGATCTGTTCATTGCTGCCACTGAAACTGCGATGCGTGATGTATCCTATACCGAATGCCAGTAACACCAGGGCTATGCCATAACCCAATTGCAAGCGCGGTTGTATATGCCAAAGATCTTTGAGGTGTTGCAAGAATGCATGTAATCGCCGGGGCTTCTCACGCAGCGAAGCTTTGTAATTATCGAGCATGGCATCGAAATCTGCGCGCATGCCCGCTGGCGCTTCCGGTGCAGGCACTTCACCCATCAGGTTCCACAATTGCTCGTTTTCTTTATCGTAATTAGATTTCATGCACAATTTTTTTCGGTTGATACTTTCAAATAATGTTCCCTCAACTGGTTCAATGCCCTGAACACCCTTACTTTCACCGCCCCTTCCGTAATATGCAGCAAATGGGCGATCTCGCTGTATTTCAGTTCCTGGTAACGACAGAGGATCAGTAATTCCCGGTCCTGCCCGTTCAACTGGTCCATCGCCATCGCCAATGCCTGGAGTTCCTGTTTCTTTTCTATCCGTTCATCGGCCAGGGCGCCGCCCTCCAAATCTTGCTGCACATCATCGGCCAGTTCTGTATGCAAGCCTTTTCGTTTCACCTGCCTGTAATGATCGCGTAGTACATTCCGGGCGATATGATACATCCAGGTAACAAAGGGCCCCGATCCGGTAAATGTGTGGCGCGACTTCAGCATCTTGAAAAAAACGGTCTGCACCAGGTCCTTGCTCTGTTCACCCTGCCGCAGCATCTGTACGAAAAAACCGTAGAGCGCACGGTGGTGCCTTTCAAAGAGCAGGCCCATTTTGTCCAGATCGCCCTCTTTCACCTTGAACATCAGTGCGTTATCTGTCAATGTAATCGTACTCAAGCTGTTGGTAGTTGTGTTGATTGCTAGTATAAACCCAAGTTAACGGAAAAGGTTACAGGATTTCTAAGGTTTAGTATAGAGGGCTGCTGTTACTACCTTATTTGTTGTCTTTAAAGTACTTCGAAATATTAAAAATGAAAGCCGCAGATATAAATATTCATTTGATTGACAGCTATTTCGGTTTACTGAAAAACCTGAATAGTGATGCCAAACTAGAGTTGATCACCCGACTGTCCGATTCCATGAAAACGTCCAAAAAAGTAAAGGGCAAGTCACTAAAATCACTTTATGGAGCATTCTTATCCGAACAGTCCGCCGACGAATTGATTGATGATATCAAAAAAGCAAGGACGTTTACACGCAAAAGAGCAGAATGGTGAAGAAATGCCTCTTAGACACCAATATCTGCATTTACTTTCTGAAAGGGCAATTTGATTTAGACGAAAAGATTGAAACGGTAGGCATTGAGAATTGTTTTGTTTCAGAAATAACCATTGCTGAACTGAAATACAGCGTCGAAAAAAGCCTTCAAAAAGAAAAGAACCGTTTTACACTTGGGAAGTTTCAGGAAAAATTTACCATTCTTCCCATCTTTACAGCGCTTGATATTTTGCAGTAGAAAAAGCCCGACTGAAAGAAAAAGGAAAAATGCTTGATGATTTCGATTTACTCATTGGAGCAACAGCGATTGCCAATGATCTGGTTTTGGCAACAAGAAATACAAGTGATTTTGATCGCTTGAAAGGTATTGTATTGGAAGACTGGACTTCCTAAAGCGTAATACAGCCTTCAAGATAATTAGGGTATTACATAATATTATTTTTTAAATTGACCTGCTCTTTCCACTGCATTCACACAATTTCTTATAATCCCTTACCTTTGCAGCCCAAATTTCAAGCATTAAAAACATCAACATGGCAAGTGTTACGCGCGAGAACATTGGTTTGCTGAACGATAAGCTGACCGTGAACCTGAGCAAAGAAGATTATTATAGCGGCTTTGAACAAAGCCTGAAGAAATATGCCAAAACCGCCAATATCCCTGGATTCCGTAAAGGAATGGTACCGGCCGGACTGGTAAAGAAAATGTATGGTCAGAGTGTATTTACCGATGAAGTATTGCGCAGCGTGGAGAAAGAACTGAACGCTTATCTCGGCAAAGAGCAACTGGAGATCTTCGCCCAGCCCCTGCCGCTCGACAATGATGCACGTGCACTGGACATGAACAACCCATCTGACTACGCATTTGCTTTTGAGATTGGCCTGAAACCCGCGTTTGACCTGGATGTGAAAAAAATAAAAGTCACCCGTTACAATGTTACGGTAACCGATGAAATGGTACAGGAAGAGATCGAGCGCCAGCAGGTGCGCAACGGTAAAATGACCGAGCCCGAAGAAGTAACTGGTGATGACAATGTATTGAATGTAAAATTTGTTGAAAGCGATAAAGACGGTAATCCTGTAGAAGGTGGCATCAACAAAGACAATTCTTTGCTGGTGAAATACTTTAAGGAAAGCTTCCGCAAAAAGCTGACTGGTAAAAAGAAAGACGATTTTGTAGTGTTGCAGCCTTCCAAAGCTTTTGAAGACAAAGAAAAAGAAGCCATCCTGGCCGACCTGGGATTGACCAATGAAGATGGTGATAAATATTTCAAACTGGAAATCACCAAAGTTGGGCTGGTAGAGAAATCCGAACTCAATGAAGCATTCTTCCTGGCTGCTTTCCCTAACAAAGAGATTAAAACAGAAGAAGAGTTTCGTGCAGAAGTGAAAAAAGAGATCGAAGCTTATTATGCACAGCAATCACGCAACCAGGTACACGACCAGATCTACCACCACCTGGTAGACCATACTACCATGGAGTTCCCCGAGAGCTTCCTGAAACGCTGGTTGCAGACCGGTGGCGAACAGCCCAAGACTGCCGAAGAGGCAGAGCAGGACTATCCTACTTTCGCCAACCAGTTGAAGTGGACCCTGGTAAGCAGCAAAGTGATCCAGGACAATAAAATTGAAGTGTTGCCCGATGATATCCGCGACTTTGCCAAGCAGCAATTGTTCAGCTATATGGGCGGTCAGTTGACAGCTTTGGGCGATAGCCAGCAATGGGTGGAAGACTATGCCAACCGCATGATGCAGGACAGGAAGTTTGTGGAAGACAGTTACCACCGCATCAGCACCGACAAAATGTTCAGCCTGCTGGAAAGCCAGGTAAGCGCCAAAGAAGAAGCCATTAGTGCCGAAGATTTTGCCGAGAAACTGCACCACCATCACCACTAATCTGGTAATGGGTTGATAACGATAAACGGGAAACCGGGCCTGAAGGCCCGGTTTTTTCATATGGCGGAACTGACTGATTGTCGCAATTCATCCTTTGCACAATATTTGACGGTCATAAATCACTTATCTTCAAAGCGAAAATTAGCTAAATATGAACCTTGGAAAAGAATTTGAGCAATACGCGGTAAAACACAGGGGCATCAGCAGCGGTACCCTGCACAATTACCAACAACACCACGTGACCAACCTCACACCTTATATTATTGAAGAAAGGCCTTTGAATGTGGCCAGCATGGATGTATTCAGCCGGTTGATGATGGACCGCATCATTTTTCTCGGTGAAGGCATCAACGATTATGTAGCCAATATCGTTACCGCACAATTGCTGTTCCTGGAAAGTACCGACAGAAGCAGGGATATACAGATGTACATCAACAGTCCCGGTGGCAGCGTTTACGCAGGACTCGGCATTTACGATACCATGCAATTCATTGGTCCGGATGTAGCAACCATCTGTACAGGCATGGCGGCCAGCATGGGACAGGTATTGCTCTGCGCAGGCGTTAAAGGCAAACGCACCGCGCTCAAACACAGTCGTATTATGATGCACCAGCCCAGCGGCGCTATCGGCGGACAGGCTTCTGATATCGAGATCACTGCGCGGGAGATCAAAAAAGTAAAGCAGGAACTCTATGCCATCACTGCACACCACACCGGCAAAACACCGGAGATCATTGCCAAAGACAGCGACCGTGATTTCTGGATGACTGCAGAAGATGCAAAAGCATATGGACTGGTAGACGAAGTATTGCTCACCAATCCAAGAAAAGAAAGGAAAGACTAATCATTAGCAAAACATCAATACAATATCATTATGACGCATACAAAATACATTGTGAACCCTTTCAGAATGGATGAGGAAGAAGAGAACGAACCGAAGAATGGTAAAGAAGAGCATGGTTTCATGGCGAAGAAAATGGAGAAACTGTTCTTTGAAAAAAGAGCGGTTTATCTCTGGGGCGTGGTAGACGACAGATCGGCCAAAGACATCGTAGGTAAACTGTTGTTGCTGGATGCCGACAAACCCGGCGAAGAGATCAAGTTTTATATAAACAGTCCGGGTGGCAGTGTTACCAGCGGCATGGTTATGTACGATACCATCAGATTGATACAAAGCCCTGTTTCCACCATTTGTATGGGACTGGCCGCCAGCATGGGCTCTATCCTGCTGAGTGCAGGGGTCAAAGGCAAGCGATCCATTTATCCGCATGGCGAAGTGATGATCCACCAGCCCAGCCTGGGTGGTTATTACCAGGCTACCAGTGCCGATATTGAGATCCAGGCCGAACAAATGCGTAAAACCAAGGAAATTGGCGCCAAAATACTGGCCGAGAACTGCGGCAAAAAGGTAGACCAGATCATGCGTGATTTTGACCGTGACTACTGGATGAATGCCAAGGAAGCCGTGGCTTACGGTATAGTAGATACTGTTTTATAGCGCCTTTTAGTACCTTTGCAACAGATTGCTGCTGAAACCTGTCTATGTAAGGAAGTCAGTGCGAAAGAAGAAAACCAGCAAAAAATGGCTAAACAGACTCATTTACATTGTTCATTTTGTGGGCGTAGCCGCGATGAGGTAAAGATCCTTATTGCCGGCCAGGAAGGTCATATCTGTGAAAATTGCGTGGAGCATGCACAGGAGATCATTGCGCAGGAGTTGAACCTGAAGCAGGAGAGCAATGCAACCAATTCGGGCTTTAAGCTGAATGTGCGCCGCCCGGCAGAAATTAAAAAATTCCTCGACGAATATGTGATCGGTCAGCACGATGCCAAAAGGGTATTGTCTGTTGCCGTTTACAACCACTTCAAAAGGGTTACCAATAAAAACCAGACCGATGAAGTGGAGATCGAAAAGAGCAACATCATCATGGTGGGCGAAACAGGTACCGGTAAAACCTTACTGGCCAAAACCATTGCCCGCTTGTTGAATGTTCCCTTTGCCATCGTGGATGCTACGGTATTTACCGAAGCCGGTTATGTAGGTGAAGACGTAGAAAGCATGCTCACCCGTCTGTTGCAGAACTGCAATTACGATGTAGCTGCTGCAGAAAGAGGTATTGTATATGTGGATGAGATAGACAAGATCGCCCGCAAAGGAGATAATCCTTCCATCACCCGCGATGTAAGCGGAGAAGGTGTACAACAGGGATTGTTGAAGATGCTCGAAGGCACTGAAGTGCTGGTTCCTCCGCAAGGCGGGCGTAAACATCCCGAGCAAAAGATGATCAAGGTAGATACCAGAAACATACTCTTTATTTGTGGAGGTGCATTCGATGGTATTGATAAAGTGATTGCCCGCCGTGTGAACACCAATGCCATTGGTTTCAGCGTGAACAAAGAAGAGCAGGAAATGCAGCGCAAAAACCTGTTACAGTTCGTAAACGCTACCGACCTTAAGAGCTTTGGCCTGATACCTGAATTGCTGGGTCGTTTGCCGGTAGTTACCCACCTCGATCCGCTCGACGAAGAAACGCTGAGAAGCATTCTCACCGAGCCAAAGAACTCATTGATCAAACAATACACCCGTTTGTTTGAACTGGAAAATATTGCGTTGAAGATAGACGATGGAGTACTGGACTTTATGGTGAAGAAAGCACTCGAATATAAACTGGGCGCCCGCGGTTTACGCAGCATCTGTGAGAGCATCCTCACTGATGCCATGTTTGAACTGCCTGGAACCGATACCAAAAAACTGCATATCACGCTTGATTATGCAAAGCGTATGTTTGGTAAGAGTAAAATGGGCATACTCAAAGTAGCTTAAATAATGACTCACAACTAGCAACTCTATGAACGAATTAATTCAACGCCTCACTGCAGAAGCCGGACTAAGCCCTGAGCAAGCTCAGAAAGCTATTGAAACCATCGCCGGGTTTGTAAAAGAAAAATTTCCCATGCTGGGTGGGGCGGTAGACCAAATCTTTGCCGCTGGCAGTAAAGACAATCAATAAAAATCTTTGCCTTTGTTTGCCCCGGGCTTAAGCCCGGGGCAAACAAAGGCAAAAAAGAAAATTATCTTACCTGGACTTACAAACCCAGGGCTTCTCTAGCAATTACTATTTTTTGTATTTCTGAAGTTCCTTCGCCAATAGTGCAGAGCTTGGCATCGCGGTAATATTTCTCTACAGGAAAATCTTTGGTATAACCATAACCGCCAAATACCTGCACCGCATCGGTAGCCACTTTAACCGCTGTTTCACTCGCATAATACTTGGCCATGGCGCTTTGCTTCGTCACTTTTTCATGCCGCTCCTTGAGATCGCAGCATTGCGCTACCAGCAACTCTGCCGCCATGATCTCCGTAGCCATATCGGCGAGTTTGAAACTGATACCCTGGAAGTTCGCGATCGGCTGATCGAACTGGTGACGTTCCTGCGCATATTGCCTGGCCGCTTCATACGCGCCTTTGGCAATCCCTACAGATAAAGCTGCAATGGAAATACGTCCGCCATCCAGTATGGTCAATGCCTGCCTGAACCCATCACCTACATCACCCAGTCGATGTGAATCGGGAATACGGCAGTTCTCAAAAATCATTTCGGCCGTTTCACTGGCACGCATGCCCAACTTATTTTCTTTTTTTCCGCCTGTAAAACCCGGCGTACCTCTCTCTACCACAAAAGCTGTTGCGTTGGAACGGGCACGTGGTTGGCCCGTGCGGCAAACGACCACTGCCAGGTGACTGCTTCTGCCATGTGTGATCCAGTTCTTGGTACCGTTCAATATCCAATGATCGCCATCTTTTACGGCCGTAGTTTTCATGTTACCGGCATCACTGCCTGTATTGGGCTCGGTGAGCCCCCAGGCCCCTATCCATTCTGCAGTTGCCAGCTTAGGCAACCATTGCTTTTTTTGTTCTTCCGAGCCAAAGCTGAGGATATGATTGGTGCAAAGTGAATTATGCGCCGCCACACTCAATCCAATAGAGCCGCATACTTTGGCAATCTCCTGTATCACGGCATTGTATTCAAAATATCCCAGCCCGGCACCGCCATATTGTTCTGGTACCAGCACCCCCATCATACCCAGTTTGCCCAATGATTGCAGTACTTCCAATGGGAAATGCTGTTGTTCATCCCATTCCATCACATAAGGCCTGATCTCCCGTGCAGCGAAGTCCCGCGCTGCACGGGCCACTTCTAGTGTAACCTCACTCGGCTGAAAGTTCATATCCTGTTTTTTTAAATAGACGGAGGCTGCCTTTACCGAGCAATCGAATTCGGGCAGCCTCCTTTATAAACAAAACTACCGTTTGTTAGTATTTAAAACAAAAATAGCCCTTTTCGATTCGCCACCAAATAATCTTTCACCACGTCAATGCAGGGTATCCATGTGCAGGTATGGCTTCAGTTGCCGGAATACAGAATCGGACAATCCATAAGTTTTCCCTACCTGTTCTACTGCGTTAAATCTACCCAATTTCTCCCTGAAACGCACTAACCGGTTGGCCAGTACTTCCCCGATACCTGGCAATGTTTTCCATTCTTCCACAGTAGCTTTATTCACGTCGATGTTGTGCAACAGTTTTCCCGGCTTGGAGACAACAACGATTTCTTTTTCCTGCTTTGAAGACAAAGCTGAAAGCCGCACATAAGGAAGTAATATTTCTGCTTCTGCCGGTGTCAGTCCCCATATTTTACGGATATCATTTGCCTGCCGAAACCGGCCGCCTTTCTCCCGGTAATTCAAAATCGTTTTCACTGTCCGATTCCGCAATCCCAGTGCCTTCCATTCTTCTGCAGTGATCGTATTCGGATTGAAATAAAAAAGCTTTCCTGGCGCCGGCTTACCTACTATTACATTCGCCAATACCGAGTCTTTTGCAGGAACCGGAATCGACGCAGGCGGCGATACATCCTTCCTGAAAAAATACGGCAATACAAGGAAAATGCCCGTAAGCGTTAATAACACCACTACTGCTATACGTTCTTTTTTACTGAAACTGAAATAATCGCTGCGTAATTTTTTCATGCATACAAAGCAAATGCATGCAGCCGCTATGCCGATCAGGTGTTTATACCCAATTTAGATATGCAGCTCCAGCCCGTCATAAGCCAGGCGTATGTTCGGGGGCAATTCTTTGTTAACGGCTTCGTGTGTACCCAACTGGTGACTGATATGCGTGAAGTAAGCCTGCGGCACGCCTAGTTCCTGTGAGAGGTCCACCGCTTCATCGAGCGTGAAATGCGAGATATGCGCTTCTTTGCGCAGTGCGTTCAACACCAATACCGATGAGCCCTTGATCTTTTCTTTGGATGCAGGCGCTATCTTATTCGCATCGGTGATATAAGTGAACTGTCCAAAGCGAAAACCATACACCGGCATTTTATGGTGCATCACTTCAATAGGAATGACTTCAATATCCCCAATGGTGAAAGGCACATCCTCGATGGTGATCATGTTCAGTTCCGGCACGCCCGGGTAGCGGGTATCGGCAAAAGCATAATAGAAATCGCGGTAGATGGCTTCGGCGGTTTGCGGACTGGCATATATATCCATCGCTTTGCGGGTAAAGAAATTGAAAGCCCGTACATCGTCCAGTCCCGCTAAATGATCCCTGTGCGAATGCGTGAACAATATTGCATCGAGGTGGTTGGTATGCGTGCGTAACATCTGGTAGCGAAAATCGGGCGTGGTATCTACCACAATAGCTGTAGTGGGTGATTGAACCAGTATGCTGCTCCGGAGGCGTTTATTGTGCGGGTCGGGTGAAGTGCAAACGGCGCAGGTACATCCGATCATGGGCACACCCGTACTCGTTCCTGTTCCCAAAAAAGTAATCGTCAGTGGTACATGACTACTCACGCGGTTTCCAGTTTCTTTACTGCTTCTTCGTAAAGCTTCTGCGACTCAAGGGTCAATTTATCGAAATCGATGGGAAGTTGCGGGATCAGTTCCAATAAAGTATTGATGCGCCCTTCCACGTTGAGAAACTTGTTCAGCACCACCACTTTTTTCGCTTCCAGCACACACCATCCGCTTTGAAAAGTGCCCCTTTCATAACGGAGTACATAACCACTCTCTCCCAACACGGCTTCCAGTTTCGTTAATGTCGTTTGCGTATACTTCATAATAAGCAAATATACCGAAACTGCCACCCACGGCGGGTGCCGGATGGCAGTAGTTATTCACATCTTCAGCCCTTGCTCACCATTTTAACAATGGGCACGATCATTTCCTCCAGGCTTACCCCGCCGTGCTGGAAAGTATTGCGGTAATAGTTCACATAATGGTTGTAATTATTGGGATAGCAGAGGTATCCATCCTCCCTTGCAAAAATGAAAGAAGAATTCACCGTAGGTACCGGTAAGCCGGCCTCCCGCGGATCCCGGAAAGCCAATACATCTTTGGCTTCAAAAGCGAGGTTCCGGCCGTGCTTGTATCGCAGGTTGGTAGTGGTTTGTTTATCGCCCACCACTTTATGCGCCGTCTTTACCCGCACGCTGCCATGGTCGGTGGCCAGCACCAGTTTCACATCCTTATCAGCTACTTTTTTCAGCGCCTGGTGCAACGGGCTGTGCTCAAACCAGCTGCGCGTGATACTCCGGTAACTCGCTTCATCGCTGGCCAACTCCTTCAACACTTCCATCTCCGTGCGTGCGTGGCTCAGCATGTCTACGAAATTATACACGATGATGTTGAGATCGTTTTCGAGCAGGTTGTGTATGTTGTTCACCAGTTGTTGTCCATCCTGGTGATGTAAAATTTTGTGGTAACTGAAGCGGATGTCTTCACGCTTCATCCGCTTCAACTGCGCACGGAAGAATTCTTCTTCAAACAGGTTCTTGCCTCCTTCATCATCATCATTACGCCATTGTTCTGAAAACAGTTTTTCTATTTCTACCGGCATCAGTCCCGCGAAAATGGCATTTCGGCAATACTGCGTGGCTGTAGGCAGAATAGAATAAAAAGTTTCTTCTTCTAAAATGCGGAAGCTCTCTGCAAAGATGGGTTGGATGGCTTTCCACTGATCGAAACGCAGGTTATCGATGAGGATGAAAAACACAGGCTTCCCTTTTTCCAGGTGCGGCAACACTTTGAAACGGAACAACTGGTTGCTCATGATGGGCGCCGAAGTGGCTTTCGGATCTACCCAGGAACTGTAATGTTTGCTCACGTATTTGAAGAACGCGGCATTGGCTTCCTGTTTCTGCGATTGCAGTATCTCGCGCATTTCGGGACTATCACTCTTTTCCATTTCCAGCTCCCAGTACACGAGTTTTTTATAAATGTCCATCCAGCCATTGTAATCCGGATCATCATTCAATGCCATGAATAATTCACGAAACTGTTGCTGGTACGCAGTGGTGGTTTTTTCGGCCACCAGTCTTTTGTTGTCGATGATTTTTTTCAGACTCAGCAATACCTGGTTGGGGTTCACCGGCTTGATCAGGTAATCGCTGATCTGGCTGCCGATGGCTTCATCCATCAGGTTCTCTGTTTCATTCTTGGTGATGAGCACTACGGGAATGCTCATATTCACTTCTTTGATACCTGATAAGGTTTCCAATCCGGAGATACCAGGCATGGTTTCATCCAGCAACACAACATCTACTAAATTGTCTTTTACATATTCGATGCCATCGAACCCATTGGTAAGGGTTTGCACTTCATAGCCTTTGTGTTCCAGGAACATTTTCTGGGACTGCAGACTCTCGATTTCATCGTCTATCCATAAAATTTTGGCGATAGGCATAGGGAATTGGGATTTTAATGCGAAAACTGTCTGTAAATCTATTTCAATTCTGCCCGATCGGGGTTCTCTTTGTACTTTTGCTTCTGGCATCTGCCAGGATTTAACAATTCAACAACAGGCATGGCGGCTATCCAGCGGAAGATCATCAACGACCCGGTATATGGTTTTATCACCATCAATCACCCATTGATCTTTTCCATCATTTCACATCCTTATTACCAGCGCCTGCGACGCATCAAACAAATGGCCATGGCCCAACTGGTGTACCCGGGGGCCGTGCATACCCGCCTTCATCACTCGCTGGGTGCTTATCACCTCATGAACAATGCAGTGATCGAGCTTAAAAGCAAGGGAGTGGATATCAGTCCGGAAGAAGAAGTGGCTGTAAAAGCAGCCATCCTGCTCCACGATGTGGGACATGGCCCCTATTCACATGCCCTGGAACAGGTGTTGGTGCCCGATGTGCACCATGAGCAGCTTTCCTTACAGATCATGCATACGCTGAATGAAACATTCAACGGTGAGCTGACCCTGGCCATAGAAATTTTTACCGATCAATACCGCAAGCCTTTTTTGCATCA
The DNA here is from genome assembly GCF_900106985.1 of Hydrobacter penzbergensis. Classification (NCBI taxonomy): domain Bacteria; kingdom Pseudomonadati; phylum Bacteroidota; class Chitinophagia; order Chitinophagales; family Chitinophagaceae; genus Hydrobacter; species Hydrobacter penzbergensis. The sequence continues at coordinate 14,055 of NZ_FNNO01000007.1, forward strand.
GCTCATCAGCGGACAACTCGATGTAGACCGCATGGATTACCTCACGCGCGACAGTTTTTATTCCGGTGTGAGTGAGGGCGTGATTGGTTATGATCGCATTTTAAAAATGCTGGTGGTGCACAATGGTCAACTGATGATCGAAGAAAAAGGCATTTACAGCGTGGAGAAATTCCTGGTAGCCCGCCGGCAGATGTACTGGCAGGTGTACCTGCACAAAACCGTGCTGGCTGCCGAAAAAATGCTGGTGAAGATATTGGAAAGGGTGCGGGCCATTTACCGGCCGGGAGATGATGCCCTCTATACCCAATCGGCTGTTGACTTTTTCCTGGGTGAATTCAATGGGGTGATGAATGCAGCGGCGCTGGACAAATTCTGCTCGCTCGATGATCACGACATCATGCACGCCATCAAACGATGGAGCCTGCATCCCGATAAGGCATTGTCATTACTCTGCCACGGCATGCTCAACCGGCAACTGTATAAGACCAGGATACAGACCGCTCCTTTTGAACCTGCTTATATTGCCAGCCAGTTGGAACAGATAAGCAAACGCTTCCATATCAGCGCCGAAGAAAGCAGTTACCTCTGTTTTACCGGCGAAGCCACTAATACCCTTTACAAGACCATCGACGAAAAAATAAACATATTGTTCAAGGATGGATCGGTACGGGATATTTCGGAGGTGGATAATACGCTCATCCATCAAAATCTTTCCGCCCCGGTTAAAAAAAATTACATTTGCCTGTTCAGATAGCTCGAACCTTGCCGCTGAATCCATAAACCCTATCTCTATATGCAGTTTACCGCCGCACAAATAGCATTGATTATCAATGGCAAACTGGAGGGTAATGCCGATGCCCAGGTGGGTAGTTTCGGAAAAATAGAAGAGGCCCGCGCGGGCCAGCTTTCCTTCCTTGCCAACCCTAAATATGAAGAATACCTATACCAGACACGGGCATCCATTGTGATCGTGAATGAATCGCTGGAACTGAAGCAGGCGGTGAATGCTACCCTGATCCGCGTTCCCGATGCTTATTCTGCTTTTGCCACCCTGCTGGCCAAATACCAGGAGCTGATGACCCAGCAATTGATTGGTATCCAGCAGCCCAGTTATATTGCTCCTTCTGCCAAAATGGGCGACAACATATTCGTAGCGGCCTTCGTGCATATTGGTGAGAATGTACACATTGGCAACAATGTAAAACTGTTCCCGGGTGTAGTATTGGGCAATAATGTACAGGTAGGCGACAACTGCATTTTGCATGCAGGGGTGAAGATCTATCACGACTGTGTTATTGGTAATAACGTTACCATCCATGCCGGAACCATCATTGGAAGCGATGGATTCGGTTTTGCGCCACAGGAAGACGGCAGTTTTAAAAAAGTGCCACAGATAGGCAATGTAGTAGTGGAAGACTGCGTGGAAATCGGCGCCAATGCTACCATCGACAGGGCTACCATGGGTTCTACCATCATCCGCTCGGGCGCTAAACTGGATAACCTCATACAGATAGCACACAATGTGGAAGTAGGCAATAACACGGTTATTGCAGCGCAGTCAGGCGTGAGCGGCAGCACCAAGCTGGGTAAGAATGTGATGATGGGCGGCCAGTCAGGCATCGCAGGCCACCTGAACATTGCCGATGGAGCGCGCATCAACGGACAAAGCGGGGTAACCAAATCGATCAAAGAACCCAATACCGCTGTTACCGGCACCCCTGCCTATGAATACGCCAGTACCATCCGCAGCCAGGCCATCAGCCGCAACCTCCCTCAACTGGAAAAAAGGGTAAAAGAACTCGAAAAACTGGTACAACAGTTGCTCGCTGAACGTGTTAATGTGCCTTAAGGTGCATTAAACGCTTATGAAGTACTATTTTTGCGGACTATGGATAATCATTTCAACCCGGATAAGCAACATACCCTTAATAGTTCTATCAATATCAGTGGTACCGGATTACATACCGGAATTACCGTTGATATGACCCTCAAACCAGCCAATCCCGGCTTTGGTATCCAGTTTCAGCGTATTGATCTTCCTAACCAGCCTATCATCAAAGCCGATTGCGACCTGGTAACCGATACCAGTCGCGGTACTACTTTGCAAGTGGGCGATGCCAAAGTGAGCACGGTGGAGCATGTACTGGCGGCCCTGGTAGGTATGGGTATTGATAATACTTTGATTGAACTCAACGGCCCCGAGATCCCCATCATGGATGGCAGTTCCGGTCCGTTTATAGAATTGATTGCCGAAACAGGGGTGGTAGAACAGGAAGCCACCAAAGCATGGTACAGTCTCGATGAGAATATTTATCATTACGATGAAGCCAAGCGCGTTGAAATGGTAGCCCTTCCTTCGATCGACTACCAGATAACCACCCTCATCGATTTCAACAGCCCGGTATTAGGTACCCAACATGCCGGACTGAAAACCATCAAAGATTTCAAAACAGAAATAGCGCCCTGTCGCACTTTTTGTTTCCTGCATGAGCTGGAAATGTTGCTCGACAACGACCTCATCAAAGGTGGCGATATCAATAACGCCATCGTGGTGGTAGACAAGCCGGTGACTGATGAAGAAATGGGCCGGCTGGCCAAAGTGTTCAAGCGCGATAAGATAGAAGTGAAGAGTGAAGGTTATCTCAATAACCTGGAGCTGCGTTTCCCCAATGAACCTGCCCGTCACAAGCTGCTCGACGTAGTAGGTGATCTGGCACTGATCGGTTATCCCATCAAAGCGCGGATCATTGCGAACAGGCCCGGCCACAGTACCAACGTGGAGTTTGCGAAAAAGATCAAACAATACATCAAAAAGAATAAGCACGTTAAGAATGTGCCGGTGTACGATCATACCATGCCGCCTGTTTTCACGCTGGAAAAGATCGAGAAAACCTTACCACACCGCCACCCTTTCCTGCTAGTGGATAAGATCATTGAACTTACCGATACTTATATAGTGGGTGTGAAGAATGTTACGTTCAATGAATGGTTCTTCCCCGGACATTTTCCCGGCAACCCTGTTATGCCGGGTGTATTGCAGATAGAAGCGCTGGCACAAACCGGTGGCATCCTCTGCATCAATTCCATGCCGGAAGGACAATACGATACTTATTTCCTGAAAATAGACAATTGCAAATTCAAACAGATGGTAAGACCAGGTGATACCATGGTATTAAAAATGGAATTTGCAGGCCCCATTCGCAGAGGTATTTGTGAAATGAGGGGAACTGTTTATGTGGGAGGTAAGGTAGCCACTGAAGCCGACCTGGTGGCACAGGTAGTGAAACGCCCTTAATGGTTTTATCAAATTTTTAAATCTGCCCTGCCCAAAACAAGAAGCAACAATAATGACCCATCCTTATACTTACATCGACCCTAATGCCAAGATCGCTCCTAATGTGAAAATAGATCCTTTCACTGTGATACATGGTGATGTGCAGATCGGAGAAGGCACCTGGATTGGAAGCAATGTTACCATCATGGATGGGTCGAGGATTGGAAAGAACTCCCGTATTTTTCCCGGCGCTGTGATCGGCGGTATTCCGCAGGACCTGAAATTCAGTGGTGAAAAAACAACGGCCGAGGTAGGCGACAATACTACCATACGTGAATTCGTGACCATCAACCGCGGCACTACCGACCGCTGGAAAACCAGGGTAGGCAACAATTGCCTTATCATGGCTTACAGTCATATTGCGCACGACTGCAACATCGGCGATAACTGTATACTCAGCAACAGCGTTCAGCTCGCAGGCCATGTGGTAATGGGCGACTGGGCGTGGATTGCCGGTGTGAGTGCGGTTCACCAGTTCGTGAACATTGGTCAGCACGCTTATATTGCCGGTGGTAGTCTTGTTAGTAAAGACGTACCTCCTTATATCAAAGCTGTACGCACCCCGCTCAGTTATGGTGGTGTAAACAGCGTAGGCCTCAAGCGCCGCGGCTTTGAACTGGAACGCATCAACCATATACTGGATATCTACCGCATTATTTTCAACAAAGGTTTCAATACCACACAGGCGCTCGAATTCATTGAAGAAGAAGTGACAGCCAGCGATGAGCGCGACGAGATCGTAACATTTATCCGGGAAAGCGGAAGAGGTATCATCAAACGTTATGTGAAAGGTGGTAGCGACGAAGACTAACGTTAGAAAATAGCAAATACAGATATGATCATTGAATTATCCAATGTTGGAAAAAGGTTTAACCGGGATTGGATATTTCGTGGCGTCAACTACCGGTTCGAGACCGGTAATGCTTATGCGATTACCGGCGCTAATGGAAGTGGTAAAAGTACCTTGCTGCAATCCATTGCCGGAAGCATCACCCTCAGCACCGGCGATTGCGTTTATACACAGCAGAACAAAAACATAGCCGGTGAAACCATCTACCAGCAACTGGCCATGGCAGCACCCTACCTGGAATTGATAGAAGAAATGACGGCGTTGGAATTTCTTTCTTTTCATGCGTCTTTCAAACCCATGGCACTGGATGCAGCAACGATACTGGACAAAGTGGAATTACCACACGCGTCACACAAACAGATCCGCTATTACAGTAGTGGCATGAAACAACGTATCAAACTGGCGCAGGCTTTTTTTTCCGATGTTCCGCTGCTGTTGCTCGACGAGCCTTGTACCAATCTCGACAAGGCCGGCTATGCATTATATCACAGGTTGATTGACGAATATGCCGGTAACAAACTCGTTATTGTAAGTAGTAACGATCCACTGGAATATGATTTTTGTAATGAGCGGTTGCAGATGTCTGATTACAAGTAGATCAGTGGTTCTTTTCCCATTCAAAATAAAAAGTGCTGCCTTCGTCTTTCACCGAGTCGACCCAGATCTTTCCTCCCTGCCCTTCTACCAATACTTTCAAGAGATTCAATCCAATGCCCGTGCTGCTGTCGCGCGAAGAATGATGCGCCGTCGTTTCAAATAATTTAAATATCCGTTCCTGGTCGTTATCAGCGATGCCCGGTCCGTTGTCTTTGACATAGAATTCTACCCAATGTCCTTTGTCAGACGCGCCTATTTCGATGAGTCCTTTTTCTTTGTCGTTGTATTTGATGGCGTTGCTCAGCAGGTTCTGGAATACTTGTTGCAAGCCGATCTTATGGGTATTGATCACAGGCAAGGGTTCCCGTATGTTAATAGTCATCTGATCAGGTGGGAACAGGAGCGCCACTACTTCCCGCACCAACTCGCTGGTGTTTACTTTCTCGATTGCATGATTTGCCAGACTGGTACGTGAATGTTCCAGCAAGGAAGCGATCATATTCGATAAGCGTCCGGATGCGCCATGCAACAGGTCAATGTTTTCTTTTAGTTCGGGATTGGCTATTACCAGTTCGTCTTCCCTAATCAGTTCCATCAGGAGCATCATGGAAGAAAGGGGTGATTTGAGGTCATGGGAAACTATGTAAACAAATTGTTCCAGTTGTTTATTGATCCGTTTGAGTTCCGAGAGGGTAGACTTTAGTTCTACCTGGTGCAAATACAGTTGTTCGAATACATTCACTTTAGCCCTTACCACGTTAATATCGAGTGGCTTGGGTAGATAATCAACAGCACCTTCTTCAAAACCTTTCAGTATAAAATGTTCTTCCCTGCTCAAAGCCGTTACAAAGATGATAGAGATATCTTTTGTTTTTGCATTCGATTTGAGAATACGTGCTACTTCAAACCCATCCATATCAGGCATCTGTACATCGAGCATGATCAGGCCGATATTTTCGTGTTTCAAGACCTGTCGCAAAGCCTCATTGCCCGATTGCGCTTTGATGAAGCGCCGTCCGGGTTGTATGAGTAACTCTTCCAGTGAGATCAGGTTTTCCGGCCGGTCGTCTACCAACAGGATAGTGAATGCTTGCAAGGTTTCTTTTGATTGCATATTTCAAAACATAAAATAGTTATTGCTTCCTGAATATTTTAACTCCCGCATCAACCATTTCAAAGCAGTCCTGCAGAAAATGAGCTGGAACTCGTTGAAAGAGCCGTCCGTAACCGTTTTCTTATCGTACATCAATTTCTGTAATCGCCTGCGCAAAGATGCTTTGGTATAATTCGAAAAATCGTACCCATACTGCCGGTACAGCAGGTCGAGTACGGTCTTTATCTCTGTATGGGTTATCTGCAGTTTGGATAGCATATTATTTGGTTAACCAAACCCGCATGAGTGAAAGCAGTTTTTGCATATCCAATGGTTTGGCTATGTAATCCGATGCACCTGCTGCAATACATTTTTCCCTGTCGCCCACCATGGCTTTAGCGGTAACCGCTATGATGGGAAGTGTCAATTTCAAATCGTTCCTGATCAATTTCATCGCTTCATAGCCATCCATTTCCGGCATCATGATGTCCATCAACACCAGGTCAATGTCTTTATGTTTTTTCAATTGGTCGAGCGACTCTTTACCGTCACTGGCAATGACCACTTCCATCTGGTTCGATTCCAGCACCGTACTCAATGCAAATACATTGCGCATATCATCGTCTACCACCAATATCTTTTTTTGTTGCAGGGAAACATTCGCAGCAACGGAAGTGTGCACAGCCGGCGTTGTTTTATGGTCTAACTCATGCATTTTATACAGGAACAACTCAAGCTCATCGATCAGCCTGCTGTTGGCTGTTCCGGAATGCCTTACAATAACATCCGATATTTTGCGCAATTGCAGTTCTTCTTCCGAGCTGATGTCCTCATCGAGGTAAATGATCAGTGGCAGTTCCTTGTTATGCAGTTGTTCGCTCATCTGCTGTGCTGCATGGATATTGATGCTTTGCTCTACATTCACAATCACGCAATCGTACTTGCCAGCTGCAATCTTCTCAGCAGCCGATTGTATTGAGCGTACCTGCTCAAAGGAAACCTGGTGGTCTTTTTCCCTGAACAGGTGCTCAAGTCTTTCTTCATGGAAATGATTGTCAGATACGATCAGTATTTTTTTCTCGTCCGCATCAATGTGTTTGGATATCAATCCGAAAGCCTGCTCCAGGCCTTCCATATCTACCGGCTTTTTCAGGTAAGCCAGTACGCCGGCATGTTTGAGCCTGTTATCATCAAAAGCAGAAATGATGTGAACAGGAATATCTTTCAGTTCGGCATTTGCTTTGAGTTTTTTAAGCAGGGTCCATCCATCCATAACCGGCAACTGGATATCGAGTATGATGGCCGTTGGTTTGAATTGCTTGGCATATAAGAACCCAATATCACCTCTCAATGCCATGATCACTTTGTATCCTTTCGCACGGGCGAAATCGCGGGTGATGGTTGCGAAATTCACATCATCTTCTATGATGAGCATCACTTTATCATCTGAACCGATATGGGCCTTATCGTCTTCCAGTTGAGACTCCTCACTGGCTTCATAAGCCTTCAACAGCGCTACTTCTTCAGGAACTTTTTCTTCGTTTTTCATTTCAAATACGCGCGGAAGCGTCAAGGTAAAAGTGCTTCCTTTCCCTTCTTCGCTGAACACTTCAATTTTACCGCCCAGCAGTCTTACCAGCTCTTTGCTGATCGACAATCCCAATCCGGTACCACCGTATTTCCTGCTCGTAGAACCGTCTGCCTGCTGGAAAGCTTCGAATATCAGTTGTTGTTTATCATCTGATATGCCTATACCTGTGTCTGATACACTGATCTCCAGCCAATCTTTCTGGAACTGGTTCTTGTTTCCGATAGCAACCGAAATAGATCCGCCTGCCGGAGTAAACTTGAAGGCATTGGAGAGCAGGTTTTTCAATACCTGTTCCAGTTTTTGTTTATCGGAACGGATTTGTTTAGGCGCTGTTTTAGCCATCTCAATGCTCAGCTGCACTTTTTTCTCCGAAGCCACTACTTTGAACAGTTGTTCCAGGTCTGACTTTACATCCTCCAATTCTACATCTTCTATTTCCAACTCTATTTTACCCGCTTCGATCTTCGACAGGTCCAGTATGTTGTTGATCAGCGCCAGCAGGTCTTTACCCGATTTACCAATGATCATAGCGTATTCTACCTGCTTGTTGGTAAGGTTACCATCTTTATTATCGGACATCAGCTTGGCCAGTATCAGGATGCTGTTTAATGGGGTTCTCAGTTCGTGCGACATATTGGCCAGGAATTCCGATTTATACCGGCTCGATGCTTCCAGTTCTTTTGCTTTGACCGACAGGTTTTTCCTGGCTTCTTCTATTAAGTTGTTGCGCTCATTCAGTTCAATATTGACCTGCTTGAGCTCGTTTTCCTGCGCTCGTAGTTCTTCTTCAGAAGCCAGCAACTCTTCGGTTTGCCGGCTCAATTCGTCGTTGGCTTGCTGTAATTCTTCCTGTTGCTCCTGCACTTCCTGTAAAAGGGTCTCTATTTTATCGCGGGCCTGGGCAGAGTTGATGGCAGTTCCCAGCATATCGCCAATATTATTCAGAAAGGTTTGTTGAAGCGGTGTGAAATTATCGAAACAACCCAGTTCAATCAATCCTTTCAACTCTCCATTTACCCATAAGGGAACACACATGATCTGCCCGTTACCGGTGATCTCGCCCAAACCGGTAACCACCCGCCAATAAGAAGGAGGGATATGTTTGATGAGACTGGGCATTTTCTGCATGGCGGCATTTCCTACAATGCCTTCGCCCAGTTTGAATTTTTTGATGGAAGCCCTTCCTACAGATACGGCAGACACCATCTCCAGCTCCTGCTCTTCTTCTTTGAAAAAATAAATAGCGCCGGCAGGCACTTCCAGGTATTCAACAAGTGCATGAATGATTTTATCAGCCAGCACCTGTGTGGACTCAACCCATTGTATCCTGTTGTTCACATAACTGAAGCCCTCGAGTGTCCAGTTTTTATCGTATGCCACCTGGTTGAGTTTTTCCATTTCATCCAGGTTGCTTTGCAGTGTTTTACTCGCCTTGTAACGGCTCCTGAGTACTTGCAGGATGGAATTAACCAGTAGCAATACAACCAGCAACAGTATAGCGACCCCAACATACAGGATCGTTCTTGTTTGCCGGTTGTATTGGATTACTTCATTTTCTCTCATCAACAGTATCCTTTGCTCTTCTCCTTGCGTCAACTCGAACTGTGCGTATACATCATCCAGTCTTTTTTCTTCTTCTACCAATAATCGCACTTCAGCTTCTTTTCCGGCATTCAGATCCACTTTCCCTTCATGAGCCCAATAAGTCAATACATGGGATATCAGGGCATCGAGGCGTTGTACATTCCGAGTCTGTACTGCATCGTCGGAAACCATTTCTGCCAGTTGGTCCAATTGCGTTGGGATAGTAGTACTTACTTTCTCCCAGGGTTCCATATAATGGTAGTTGCCGGTTGCCCAGTAAAGCCTGCGCGCGCTCTTCAGTTGGGATATTTCGTGGCGGATCTGTCTTACCAAATTGATCACCTTATTGGAATGGGTCACCAATGTTGTTTCCTTTTCTTCCCGTTGCATGGAAGTAATGGAAACATATCCTACTATCAGCACGAGTAAAACGGCTATACCCAGGCCTAAGTATAATTTAAACGGCATTGATCTAAACATAGAGGAAAAATACTTCAAATAATAAAAAGAGCCCTTTAAAGGGCTCTTTTTATTATGATTCTTCCTGTTTCGTTTAGAATACCGGGTCAGCCGGCGTATTCGCATTACTGTCCCTTTCACGGAAAGGATAAGGGAACAGGTTGCGTTTACGTTCACTGGTGGGTCTTCCAAAACGCCGCATATCTTCCAGCTTCATACCCGAGAGGTATAACTCAATACAACGGTTCCGGTATATCTGCAGCAACAGGTCGGCCGCCGTTACAGGCGCTACCGGGGGAAGGTCTGCCCCTATACCCAACGCATCATTAGCCGGCTTCTTGGTAACCACCTTGTTCAACTCAACGATACCATTGACCAGGTCGGGGGTCGATTGGCGGGCATAAGCTTCTGCCTTGATGAGGCTTATTTCACCCGGGTAATACAATGGTATGGCCGTAGTGGCGCTGTTCCAGAAGCCATTGAGACGGAAACGTGGATTGATGATAGCATTGATGGTAGTATAGAATGGAACCCGCTTATCGCTCAGATCAGGCGCAACGGAAGCAGGCAACCCCAACGTGGAATCTACCGGCTGATACACGTTATTGGTAGAAGTGACTGCATTGAAAACCGGATTCGGATTGGCCGCTTCAAAATTAAAGACCGATTTTTTACTCAGATCCACCATGTTGGCGGCAGCTAATGCACCGGTATAATTATTACTGAACAACTGGTACCTGGCTTTGAGTGCGTAAAGGGTATTTACAATGTCAACGCCCGCAGGTAAATCGGTAAGAAAAGTGTTGCTGATCGCGTTGGCATTGATGGTAGTGATCGCTTTGTCGATCGCAGCGATAGCGCGTGCATAACCTGTCATGCGATCAGAGAAAGTAGCATTGTTGATGCCAATGGTATCGGGTACTTTCTCCCAATAACCAGCCATACATCCGATAGAGAGCGCTTTCAGGATCGAAGCATAGCCGATCAGTCCGCTGGCATATCCTTTATCACTCAACTGTGAGGCGGCAGTGATCACATTATTGGCATCGTAAATCACTTTAGACGCCGATGTCCATACATTACTCAACAAACCATTGGTACCATCCACTGCCGTGCCGCCGGTTGAAAACTGCAGTTCGGAAGTATTACCCGGATTGAGCAGGAAAGTTTCATTGGTAACTAATCCTGTTGCATCAGACATCCCGTAAGCTACGTTCGCCGTATATGTTTTTTGAATACCAACGACTACGCCAACCAATCCCTTTGCCGAACTCAATACCTGTGTTGACGTAGCCGCATTGGGGTTTGTATAATCTTTTTTACAACCCGTTGCCTGGATCAATAAGGCTGCAAGGCTGCTGTATATGGTAATGTGAATTATCTTTTTCATGTAATTAGTTTTTAGGAATTAAAATTTTGCCTGTATACCAAAACTGAAAGTCCTGGGTATGGGCGTTGAACCAAAATCAATTCCTCTGAGAATGGTACTTTGTCCGCCGGCATTTACTTCCGGATCGTATCCGTTGTAGTGGTCCCAACTGATCAGGTTACGGCCGCTGAGGCTGAGGCTCAGGTCGCTGAAACATTTCACCTTACCGAGATGATACGCCAGCGATACCTCGCGCAGTTTGGTAAACGATCCATCATCGATGCGCCATTGTTCAATGGCATAAATGCTGCTGACATAACCTCGTGGAAGAAGACCTCTTTGTTCCTGTTCTGCCACTTTACCATTACCTACACCCTGCCTGGTACGGAAATCGGCATTGAAAACATTCATACCATGCACCACATCTACCTGCACGCGCAGGCTGAGTTTTTTATAAGAGAACTCATTCACCAGGCTTCCTGTATAATCCGGGTTGGGATTACCGATCACTTTACGCAGCACACTTCCCACAGGCAACCCGGTTGTTGCATCTCTTCCAGTAGTATAGCTCAACACGGAATGCTGTGTGCCTCTTTCTGTTTGAGGGAAACCACTGCCGTTCTTTACCAATGCACCATTGGGGTCCGTTGCAAAGAAGGTTCCGTAAAAAACACCGATCGGCTGCCCCTGAATAATGGCAACGGGTGCACCTGCATTGGTGCTGAGCAGTATCAACGCCTGGCCAATGCTCACCGCCTTGTTACGGTTATGGTTAAAGATAGCGGTCAGGTCCCAGTTAAAATCTTTCTTCACAACAGGTTTGCCGGTCAGCACCAACTCATATCCTTTATTTTCCAAAGAGCCAAAATTGTCACGCAGACTGGAGAAGCCCGAAGTAGGTGCAATAAAACGATCGATCAACAGGTCCTTTACTTTCTTGTTGTAAACATTCACTGTAAGGCCCAGCCTTCCTGAAAAGAAAGAAAGGTCCATACCCAGTTCTGTTTCTTCCTGCCGCTCGGGTTTTATATTTTCATTGGCCAGCACCGATTGTGAATTCAAAGCGGTCCTGCCCAGGTAAGAAGAAGGCAGGTAAGTATTGAAGCGGTCATACGCACCTATCCCGGTGAGGTTACCGCTTTGTCCATAAGCCAACCGCAGTTTCATCAGGTTCCACCATTTGGATACGCCCCATTTGTTCCAATAATCGGCGCCCGACAATACATAGCTTCCACTGGCTTTATAGTAAGTCTGGTTGCGTTGGTTTTCACCAAACACAGAAGATCCGTCTACCCGAACCGCTCCTGTTACAAAGAACTGGTTACGGTATTTGAAATTTTGTTGAATGTATGTTCCGTATACCGATAATTCCGATCTGCTATCTACTCCATCCATCTTCGTGCTCACACCGCTAACGGTTTGCACAAAAGGCGCCAACCCGCGACCCTGTAAGAGGGAATAGCTGTTCTTCTCGTATTGCTGAGAGAACCCTACTTGTGTTACAGAATTGATCTTAGGGGTGATATCAATATTATAAGTGGCGTTGAGATCGTGGTTGATGGCAAAGAAATTATCGTTGCCGGTGCTCGCATACCCATTCAAAGTAGCATCGAGCGATGGGCCGCCGCCGTAGAAAGCCGTATTTACATTATAGGCAAACGGCGGGATATAGGTAGTACCGTTTTGCGTATAATTATCGATACCCATGGTATAGTCTACCGTAAGCATTTTGATGGGCTTCAATTTCAGTCCCAGATTTGCAATGATGCGGTTGGTGGTTTGTTTCTGTTTAATGTCTTCGATCACTGAAACCGGGTTAACACGTCCTCTTTCACCCACAGCTTGTATATTGCCCAATGCGTCCCTGGCCCAGATGTTGTGAAAATTACCAATGATGGTAACCGAGTTGGTGGGTGAGAAAAACGAGTTGCCATCGGGTTTTTCATTGGATGTACTGTTGATATAATTCAGTCCGATGTTAAAAGTCGCCCATTTGTTCAGCACCTGGTCGATATTACTGCGAAAGCTGAACCGTTGGTAATCGGTATTACGCACGATGCCCTGGTTGAAAAAATAAGCGCCCGATACATAGTATTTGGTTTTGTCGGTACCACCGCTCACCGAAACATTGTTATCGGTTCCACCGGCATTCCTGAAAATATAATCCTGGTAATCGTAACGCGTTACAGGTGTAGTATTGGTGAGTGTTGGAATGAGCACATCCTGTGTTTGTGCACCAGGTCCATCGGTAGGTCCACCGAATTTGGTGGGCGATTGGTTCACGTCGAGCTTCTTGCGGAGACTGCTCGAAATATAACTGGTAGAGAAACTAACTTTCGGTGCGCCGCTCTTACCTTTTTTAGTGAATATCTGCACCACACCTGCGTTAGCCCGGCTACCATAGATGGCAGCTGCAGCAGCTCCGTTCAGCACTTCTATCCGCTCAATGTCTTCGGGGTTGATATCTGTGAGCCTGCTTTGGCCAATCGATCCCACAAAATTACCGCCATCGTAATTGCCCGACGTATTGGTTACGCGGGTAGTGGCGTTGTTTACAATCACACCATCAACAATGTACAAAGGATCAGAACCGGATGAGATAGAGCTGATACCTCTCAGCCGTACCGACAACCCACCTGCCGGATCGCCGGAGTTCTGCGATATCTGCGCACCCGCTGTTTTTCCTTGCAGTGCTGCCAGTACATTACCGGTAGCGCCTTTGGTGAGTTCGTCAGCCGAAACCGAACTGATATAACTACCCAATTGTCTCCTGGTGGTTCCCTGGGATGTACCGGTAACAATCACTTCATCGAGTTTGCCAATGTCTTCATTCAGTTCTGCGTTGAGGGTATAATTATTATTGCTTTCTGAAACAGTAAGCAATATTTCCTGGGGAAGATATCCTGTGCTTGAAAATACCACTGTATGTTTTCCCGGTTTCAATGGTGCGGAAAAATGATAAGCACCACTGTTATCGGTAGCAATACCGTTGCTGGTTCCTTTGATAACAACCGAGGCCGCTTCAATACCGGCGCCTCTTTTGTTGGTTACCTTGCCGCTGATGCGAACCTGCGCGTAAGTGACTGACGTCACCAGACACAGCAGTAGCAACACGCAGGGCATGGCCCATTTGCCTGAAAGTGTGATGTTCATAATTATTGCAGTGTTTAAGTTTACAAAAGTTTAACCCCGGCTGCCACAAAACCTTCGAATAAAGGATTGCCAGGCCCTGAATCCGTAATGATGGTGTCTATCTCATCCAGTCCGCATACCGCAAAACGCTGGCGTGTATTGATCTTTTCAGTGATCGACAAGACCACCGTTTTCTTCGAGGCTTTGATCATGGACTGCTTTACCTGCACCACTTCCCAATCATTGTCAGACACACCTGCACCGTCTATCGCGTTGATGCCCAGAAAACACAAGTCGGCTTTGATACTGTTTATTCTGGAAATGGCTTCTCCTCCAACCGCTATCTGTGAACTTTTGGATATCCTGTCACCCATGAAAATGACCTGTATGTTCGGATGTTGCGCATATTCATAAGCGGCAGGAATGCTCCCCGTAAAAAAAGTGGCCTGCAGGCCCGCCGGCAATATCCGCGCCATTTCTACAACAGTGGTGCCGCCCGTGGTAAGGATAAACATATCATGCTGCACCAGCGATACCGCTTTTTCGGCAATGATCTTTTTACCATCGGCTTTGTATACATCGGATCGCAAAAAAGAGCTATGGAAAGACTTGGATAAAGCTCCTCCATACACTTTGACGATCTTGTCCAGCTCTGCCAACTCGTTCAGGTCACGGCGGATAGTATCTTCGGATACATTAATTTCAATACTCAGATCGGAGGATAATACCCTGTTATGGAGGTCGATTTTTCTCAGGATATAAGCCTGTCGTTCTGTTTTCAGCATAGTAGTATGGTAATTGGGCTTTTAAAAATAATGCATAATAGCGCGTAAAAACAAAAAAATATGCAAATTAGCGCATAAAATATGCGTTTTTTAGCGTAAAAAATAGGCGAATGAATCCAAATATTAAGAAACTATATCATATAGCAGGAAAGGAAGAGCGGCTTATCCTCGGACTGATGAGTGGCACTTCTGTAGACGGACTGGACCTGGCATTATGCCGCTTTTCGGGTAGCGGTCTCCATACCAATATTGCATTGCAGGCATTCCAGACCATTCCTTACGAAAACGGGTTCAGGGAAGAGATCAGATCGGTTTTTTCGAAGCGTTCGGTGGACCTGGAAAAAATATGCGTGCTCAATGCATGGGTGGCGCAGGAACATGCACGGCTGGTAAACCGGTGTTTACAGGAATGGCAAATAAACGCAGCGCAGGTAGACCTGCTGGCGAGTCATGGGCAGACCATCTACCATGCACCTAAATTGCTGCACCCGCAAGACCAGTTTGGCAATGCCACTTTACAGATCGGCGATGGAGATCATTTAGCAGTGGGCACCGGCATTATTACCATCAGTGATTTCAGGCAGAAGCATATTGCTGCCGGCGGAGAAGGCGCTCCACTGGCGGTTTTCGGCGATTACCTGATATTCAGCAGTGATACTGAAGACCGCATCATGCTGAATATCGGCGGTATTGCCAATTTTACCTACCTGCCCTCGAACCGCAATGCCGCTGAAGTATTCTGCAGCGATATAGGAGCAGGTAATACAATGATGGACGCATACATACAACAACATTTTCCCGGTCATCATTTCGATGAAAATGCGAACATCGCCAGGCAGGGTAATATTCACCAGGGGCTTTTGCACGAGTTAAAGCAACATATATTCTTTGCCTTGGAATTTCCTAAAACCATCGGTCCCGAATTATTCAACCTGCTCTATCTCAACAGTGCGATGAGCCGCGCCGGCGTTGATCATCTTTCGCATGCAGATACCATGGCAACACTCAACCGTTTTTCTGCGGATATGATCGTAGATGCCCTGCTTCGCTGTATGCGTAACAAAGCGTATGTTGTGTATGTAAGCGGTGGTGGCATGCACAACCCTTTGCTCATGCAACACATGCAGGAACAATTGCCTGGTATTATTTTCAGGAATACGAGTGAACTTCATATCCATCCCGATGCAAAAGAAGCGGTATTGTTTGCTGTACTGGCCAACGAAACGGTTTGCGGCGGGCAAACACAGATGGGTTCCCTGCAAAACGGAATTCCCCATGTAAGCATGGGGAAGATCAGCTTTCCGTCTTAGTTTAAATTAGTTTCCTACTACCAGTATCTGGAAGCTGCCTGGTTTCATCTTAGGCCTTCCTGTTGCTCCCGGAGCCTGCGCTTCGAAATCTGCAGCGGGCAGGTAAAGCTTGTGTGTAACTTCATCCAGTGCAATGGTGCGGGCGCTTTTTTTAGTAGGTATGTTCGCTGTTACAGTGAATTGATCTTTTGAACCTTCATGTATTACCGTAATGGTTCCTTCGCCATTCGATGTATAGATGTTATGTAATTGAGGGTCGAAGCAGTCGCCATCACAACCATCGCCAATAGGCAATTTGGCAACGATTGCTCCATTCTCTGCATTCATCACAACCAATAATTTATTATCGCCGCAAGCTGCGAACAATCTTTTGGTTTTTGTGTCGATGGCCAAACCGGTTGGCGCTTCACCTGGCAATAAAGACCAGTGTGCTTCTGCTTTGTAAGTGTTCGCATTCACCACTACGATCTCATTTTTATCTTCCACATTCACATATATTTTTCCTGCCTCATTACTCACTGCAGTTTCTGGTTTTCCTCCTACGGGAACAGTAGCCACCACTTTATCGGTTGCGGGATCGATGAATGTAAGGTCCTTGCTCCTTCCATTGCAGATCGCTATTTTTTTGCTATGTGCATCGTAAAATATAGCATCGGGGTTTTCACCTGTTTTTACCGTGCCTGTAACAGCGAGGGTTTTCAGGTTGAAGACAGTGGCGTTACCTGCTCTTCCGTTGCTGGTATAGCCTTTGTTCAAAGCAGGTACAAATGCAATACCATGCACGCCCTCTGTGTTGGGAATATAACCCAGTGAATCGCCCGTTTGTTTGTCGAGCACATTCACCTGTGTACCATGTGAAACAAAAACCCTGTTCGAATTGGGTTGAATGGCAATGTAATCCCATCCGCCATTACTGGCAATATGGTAAGTGGAAAGGATATGAAGGTTTTTGCCAGCCTGGGCATTGGCCGCTTGCTGAAAAGTGGCCAGGGTTATCATTCCGATAACCGTTGCTTTTGCCAGTGATTGTTTCATGGTTGTATTGATTTAGTTGAAGCATAAAATAAATACACCTTTCTGAAGCAATTCTGAAGCCGCTTATTTGATCAGTACCAGCGTGCCGGCAATGATGAGCAGGGCGCCGGCCAGTACCCGCGCAGTCATTACTTCTTTTAGAAAAACGGCGGATAAGATGATGGTGAGCGCGATACTCAGTTTATCTACCGGCGCTACCTGTGAAACCTTTCCCATTTGTAATGCTTTGAAATAGAATACCCACGACAAGCCGGTGGTGATACCTGATATCACCAGGAACAAAAGATTTTGCCTGGACAAAGTAGTGATCCCCTTGGTTTCATTCCGGGCCAGTACAATACCCCAGGCCACCAGCAATATAACCACCGTGCGGATGGCAGTAGCCAGGTTGGAATTCATGTTACTGACGCCTATCTTGGCAAAAATGGCCGTCAATGCCGCAAACAAGGCGGATAATAATGCATAGACCCACCACATATTATTCGATTTGAATAGTAAGTTAAACAGTTTCATCCTTTTTGTTCCGGGCCGGCTCAGATTTTTTGCGGCGTCTTATAATACCGTAGCCTGATGAGACTGGGTAATACAATCAGCAACAAAGGCAATGCTGCAATAAAGCCGCCGATCACTGCAATGGCCAGCGGTTGGTGCAATTGCGCACCTGTGCCAATGCCCAGTGCAATAGGCATCAGTGCAATAATGGCCCCCAACGCCGTCATGAGTTTAGGGCGCAGCCTGGTGGAGATGGAATAGATCAGTGATTCATTCACATTGTGTGTATGCTTATACGATTCCCTGAACTGTAAAAAAGTAAAGATGGCATTTTCACCTATGATACCTACGATCATTACCAAGCCTGTGTAGCTGCCTACATTCAGCGCTGTATGTGTGAAATAAAGTCCCATGTAACTACCCGATATGCCCAATACAGCAATCAGCAGAATGATGAGCGAAATCCAGAAATCCTTGAACAGGAACAGGATCACGCCGAATACCAGCAGGCTTGCTGTGATCAATATCACCAGCAACTCTTTGAATGATTGCTGTTGTTCTGCATAAGATCCGCCGTATACGATAGCGTATCCTTGTGGTAATGATAACTGGCGTCCCACTGCCTGTTGGATGTCTTTGATCACACTTCCCAGGTCGCGCCCTTCCAGCCGGGCTGTTACCACACCCATCGACTGAAGATCCTGCCTTTGTATCTCTGCTTCGCCTGTGTTCAGGGCAACAGATGCAAGTGAATGAATGGGTTTCAGTTTTCCATTCGGCAGGAATACCGGTATTTTATGCATATCATCTACACTTAACCGCCTGCTTCCGGGATATAACAAACGGATATTGGTGAACTGCTCTTTGTCGTACACAGTGCCCACCGTGTTTCCTTCCAGTGAAGTTTGCAACTGGTATTGCAAGCTCGCAGGTGTAATACCAAACTGCGCCAGTTGTGTGGAGTTAGGTGTAACATCAATAGACGGGCCCGCGATCACGATGCCATCGAATACATCGGCGGTACCGCCCACTTTTCCCACAATGCCCGCTACCTGTTTGGACAACTGCTGCAATTTGAGCTGGTCGTTACCGAATATTTTCACTTCAACGGGTTGCACGGAGGTTATCAGGTCGCCCAGCATATCACCGATCACCTGTCCGAAATCAACACGCAGTGCAGGTTGTGTGGCTTCTATTTTTTTTCTGATATCGCTGATCACGTCTTCGGTTGACCGGTCTCTCGTTTTCTTTAACTGTATCAGGTAATCGCCGCGATTGGGTTCGGTGATAAAGAAGCCCATCTGCGTACCGGTTCGCCTGGAATACGCTGCTACTTCGGGCTGTTTTACCAGTATTTTTTCCACTTCATGCAATAGCCGGTCCGTTTCTTCTAACGAAGTACCAGGCGGAGAACTGTAATCCAGCACAATACTGCCTTCATCCATCTCTGGCAGGAAACCCGTTTCCAGCCTGGGAAAAATATAAAGGACAGATGCTGCCAGCATAACCACGATCACAAGACTCAGGTAAGGCCTGGTAATAAAAAAGCCCACCCATCGCTGGTTCTTCACCGAATGTGGTTTGATCTTTCGTTGATTGGCGCTCACCTCAAAAGGATTTCGTGTAAACAGCAGGTAGATCACCGGGAGTATGAGCCAGGTAACAAAGAAAGAGCAGATCAATGTGATAATCATCGTGTCTGTCATCACTTTAAAATAAGCGCCTGCTACGCCGCTCATCAATACAAACGGAAGAAATATAACAATCGTGCTGAGCGAAGAACCCACCATTGCGGGGAGCAGGTAGTGAATAGCTTTTTGCACCAGCGGTCCGCTGGGCTCTTCCGGATGTTCTTCATGCGTCCGGTGTATTTGTTCCATTACCACAATGGCATCGTCAATGATCAAACCGATGGCTGCAGCTATGGCGCCAAGTGTCATGATGTTCAGGGTTTGACCAGTTGCATACAATACAATCAGGGTAAGCAACAAAGTAACGGGTATGGTGAAGAGAATGACCGTACTGGCTTTCAGCGATCGTAGGAAAATGATTGCCACGAATATGGCCAGCGCCAGCCCTATCCACAAACTATCTGTTACACTTTTAATGGAGTCTTTTACAAAATCGGCCTGTATATAATAAGGTTGTATCGATACATCACGCGGAAGAATTTTTTGCAACGCTTTGAGTTTGGCATCCATTTTATCAGACAGGTCTACCAGGTTGGCATTCGGTTGTTTGATCACTGCTAATAAGATGCCGTCATGTCCGTTGGCGTTGATCTTGATATACTCTTTGGCTTCCTGTATCTGCACATCGGCAATATCTTTCAGCAACACGATCCGTTTGCCGTTGTTACTGATCACCAGGTTCGACAATTGCTCTTTCGAACTTACAGAAGCATCGGTAACAGTGAGGTACAGCAACCGGTAATCGGACAAATAACCGTTCGACTTAATAAAATTCGTTTGGTTCAATGATGTGGCAACCATATCGGGTGTAATACCCAATGTGCTCATCTTTTGTACATTCAGCACCAGCCAGTATTCTTTCATCTTACCGCCAATGACCCTGATCTCCGATACACCTTCCACCTGCGATAAAAAAGGTTTGATGGTGTACATGGCCAGCAGCTTCATGTCTATCGGCGACCGCGTTTTACTTTCCAGTGAATAGCCGATAACCGGCAGGATGGAAGGGTTCATCCGCTCAACGGATATCTGTATATCCGGCGGCAGGTTATTGCGTATCTCGTTGATCTTTGATTCGATGCGTTGCTGGCTGATATCGATATTGGCCTTCCAGTCCATAAAAGCCGATATCTCACAACTACCCCTGCTGGTAGTACTCCTGATGCTTTGCAGATCGGGCACCTGTTTCACCGCATTTTCCAATTGCCGGGTAACCGTGATCATCATTTTCTTTACCGGTTGCTGGCCGGCATCTGCGATGATCTTGATCTTGGGAAAAGTAATTTCAGGGAAAAGCGCAGTCTGCATTTTACTGTAAACAAACATGCCTCCCAGCAGGATGATCACCATGATCACACTGAGCGGGTTCTTATAGCTGATGAAAAAACTGCGCATACAAACTGTTATTTAACGATGGAGACTTTTGCGGTATCGGGTAACCCGTAATTACCAGTGAGCAACACTTTATCGGCTGGTGATAAACGCGGAGCGATGATCTCCACCCGGTCTGCATTCTCCATTCCTTTCTGCACCGGCACTTTTACCGCCGTAACACTGTCGATCATTTTCATGATCCAAAAATGACTTTGTACCTCATCGGTCAGCACAGCAGCTTTAGGAAGCGAGGTAATATTTCCTTTCGCCGATTTCACCAGGCTCACTTTGGCTATCAGGTTTTCGGGAATGGATTTATTGGTATTCACTTTGATCACATAACTCTGCGTTTGCGAAACTGCATCTACAGTAGGCATGGCGTTAGCAACATAACCATCCAGCACGGTGCCATCGGGCAACCGCAACTTGAGGTTCTTGTTCGCGGCCAGGTATGGTTTTAATTCATAAGGAAGGTCGAGCAGAAAAACAAAACTCCTGGTATCGGTAATCACTGCCAGTTGTTCATTGTCCTGCACATAATCTCCTGCCTGGTAATTGAGTTGTGTGATATAACCGCTGCCGGGCGATTTGATGTGCATGTTACCGGTAAAATGCAAAGTGCTGTCGAGTATCCTGATGGTATTGCCCAGGGTTTGCGATTCTTTTGTTTTGAGTACAAAAAGCTCCTGTCCTTTTTCAACATAACTGCCCAGGCGTGCATTCACTGTTTGCAAATAACCGTTGGTATTCGCTTTGATATAGGTTTTGAGTTGAAAAGCCGATACGGCATTTACTTCCACCGTTTCCTCCATCGCGCCAACGGTAACGCTTGTAACAGTAGCCGGTGTACCTTCTGCTACCGCAGGGGCTTCAGCCGGCGCTTCTTTCTTATCCCGTGTATCCTGCTGGGCATGGCAGCCTGCCGTTAAGGCAACGATCAACATCAAATGAACAATTCTATGACGCATCTTGATTAGGTTTTTCTGTTCCAGTAATTGATCTGGTTAATCAATTGAAGTTTATAGATCATATTCTGGGTACTGCTGTTCCTGGCTGCGAGGTAATTACCGATGGCAATGATATAATCCGACATTCGCACATCGCCGGCTTCCAGTAATTTCCTGTTGGCTTCTATCAGCGCCTGGGTATACCTGATCTGGGTACTGGTTTGATTAATGAGCTCCTGCGCCGACCGCAGCTGTTGCAGCAATTGCAGTAACTGCTGATCGAATTGCGTTTTATAAAACTGCTGGTATTGCTGCCTGGTTTGTTGCGCAATAGCGATCTTATCATGCTGCATTTTTTTCTGCTTACCATCGTAAATGGGAACAGAAAGGTTAATGCCAAAGCTGGTTCCGAAATTCTTATACGGGTTCACTGCAAAAGTACTGGAATGACCGGCATCGGCATACAAACTCAATTTAGGTTTGTACGAAAAATTGATCTGCGCATCGCTGTTCTTCAGCTTCAGGCTATCCAATCTGAATTGCTGATAAAAGACCGTCTGTTCAATTTCCGGAGGAGGCGCCAGGCTGATGTTCGGCGCTGGGACAGCAACAAAACCGGTATCCTGTAAGCCACTCAGGTAATTCAATGATGCAAACTCATTCTGGAACTGCACCTTGAGTTGATTGAGCTGCAGTTGCTGTTGCTGCATGGTCACCAGGAAACTGAGGTAATCGGTCTGCCTGTAAATATTTCGTTCAGTGAGTTTTTTCAGGATGGCCTCTTCACTACCCAATAATTCCAATACTTCTTTATTGAAGCTGTATTGCAGGTAAATACCGTAAGCCACAATATACTGGCTGGTAATCGCTTTCCTGATATCCTGCTCTGTCACTTTTCCGGATATGGCGAGTGATTCTTTTGCCAATCGAATGGCCTCGTATTGGTTTTGCAGGTTCTCTTTACCCACCAATCTTTTATTGACCGTGATCAATTGGCTGAATGTGCCGCCATTGGTAATGGCATTATCATATCCCCACCCATTAATAGAAGGAGCATAAGAATTGTTGCTGACACCCATTACCTGTGGCTTGTACCCGGCATTGATGCGCATACTGTCGATAGCAGTACTGCGCGACTGGTTCCTCAGATCATTCAACAACGGGCTCTTTTGGATGCCCGACCCAATATAATAATCCAGGTCTTTCGACTGAGCAGAAAGATTACGATAACCAGCTATCAGCATGACTACCAAAAGGCTTTGTATGATCTTCTCCCGCATTGCCTAATTTATTTAAAATTTATCCCATTTTACTGCAAATCTCACAGCCAATTCTGTCAAAAATCTGAAGGCCTGTCTGAGTTGCTGAAAAAAATGGTAAATACATGTTGTTGATGGGTGTACTGATAAGTGATCCGGTGATGCGCAAGCTCACACACCTGTTTAATAATCGAAAGGCCCAACCCATTGCCATCCGGCCCTGTTCCGGATTGACGGAAAAAACGGTTGAACAATTTTGAAGTATCCAGTGCAGGTAATGAAGAAGTATTGGCAATGGAAAATCCCTCATGGTTCAATATAATGGCAATATGTCCGCCGGCTATATTATAACGTATGCTGTTGTTCAACAGGTTGCTGATCACAATATCTGCCAGGTGTTCGTGAAACACCGTAGCAACCGGAACAATGCTCAGTGACACTTTCAGGTTCTGCCCCGTGATCAGTTCCTGCCATTCGTTCAGTTTCTGCTGTAACAGTTCATCCCACCGCACTTCCTGGTTCAGTTCAAAACGGCCATGTTCAATCTTTGCCAGCAGCAGCAATGACTGGTTCAGCTTCGCCAGCTTACCCACCGATTGCTCGATACTGGCAATGGATGCAGCATGCCGGTGCAACAACTGTTCATCCTGCATCAGGGCATCTGTATGCGTAGCAATAACAGCCAAAGGTGTTTGCATTTCGTGAGCGGCATTGCCTGTAAATTCTTTCAACACCTGGTATTCATGCTGCGCTCTTTCCGTCATATTACTTACGCTGGTATTCAGCAATGTAAATTCTTCAACGCCTGTTCCGGGAAGACGCAATGCTTTGTCCTGCGTAAGCTGGTA
The DNA here is from genome assembly GCF_900106985.1 of Hydrobacter penzbergensis. Taxonomy (NCBI): domain Bacteria; kingdom Pseudomonadati; phylum Bacteroidota; class Chitinophagia; order Chitinophagales; family Chitinophagaceae; genus Hydrobacter; species Hydrobacter penzbergensis. The sequence continues at coordinate 37,805 of NZ_FNNO01000007.1, forward strand.
TTCTTTGATGGTGTCGATCGTATGATAAAAAGGTTGCCATAATTTTTTGAGGAGGGTTCGATTGATGAGATTACCTGCCAATAGTATGAGGGCGATCATCACAATGGCGATCAATATGATCAGCTTGATCATATCATCGGTACCCTCCTGCGATTTATAAATGGATATCTCATACAGTTCATCGTGTACCTGTAGCGTGAACTGTATTTTCCTCAACCACTCTTTTCCATGTTCGTGCGGATTGATCCCTTTTTCCGTTGTAAATACCATCCGTTCCAATGGATGTGCTGTTCTGCGCACAACCGACCACTGGTCTTTTGTGTTAAGCATTTCCGGCAGCTCATGGTGCTCATTCAGGTATTGGAGAATTTCTGCTCTTTCAGTCCTCAGCACGTCATCGAGTTGCCTGATCATCACATAGCGCAACGTTAAATAGAACGCAAAGCTGCCTGCCATGAAAATGATCACAGAAGTGGTGATGGCGATCCGGTTATACTTTGTAAACAGTTTCATTGCACCGAAAATTTATAGCCCATCCCATAAACGCTCCGTATATAATCGCCAGTGCCTGCCTGTATCATTTTCCTGCGCAGGTTTTTGATATGTGTGTAGATGAAATCGTGGTTATCGGCTATGTCCATATCATCGCCCCACAAATGTTCAGCGATAGCGTTTTTCGAAAGTATCCGGTTCTTATTGATCACAAAATAGAGCAGCAGTTCGTATTCTTTTCTCGTAAGTATCAATGGGTCATTGTTAACAGTAACCGTTTTCCCTTTTATATCTATGCAGATCTCTTGAAACTGCATCTGGTTATTACCCTGCTGGTTTTTTCGCCTGATGATGGCAGCAATGCGCACACTCAATTCCGGCAAATGAAAGGGCTTGGTGAGGTAATCATCGGCGCCCAGTTGTATGCCCGTGATCTTATCATCCAATTCATTCCTGGCCGAGATAATGATCACTCCGTCTGCGCTCTTGTTGGCTTTCAGCTGTTCCAGCAACTGCAAGCCGTTGCCTCCGGGCAGCATAATATCCAATACTATACAATCATAGTTATGCCGCTCTATTTTTTCAAGCGCATCGGCATACCGTGTCACCGACTCACAGAGGTATTGTTGCTGTGTAAGGTAATCCACCATGCTCTTGTTCAGAGAGGGCTCGTCTTCTATGATCAGTATTTTCAAAACCAGTTCGTTTGAACAAAGTAAATACCCGATACTGAGCAAAAACTGAAGAAACGGCTACAGGAAATCATCTGCTGCCCGGTACGCTTTCACAAGCGCCAGTTCCCCTTCTTTTCCCGGCAGCGCATTTCCATGCTCCATGCCCAGCACCCCCTTGTATCCTTTGTTATAGATATGTTTGAAGATATTGTGGTAATTCATTTCTCCTGTGCCGGGCTCTTTCCGTCCGGGATTATCGCCAATCTGGAAATAACCGATCTCATCCCATACTTTATTGATATTGCTGATGATATTCCCTTCATTCCGTTGCATGTGGTACATATCGAAAAGTATCTTACAGGCCGGGCTGTTGACGGCTTTACAAATCGCATAGGTCTGGTCTGTATGCCGTAAAAAAAGATCAGGCGTATCGCTCAGGGGTTCCAGTACCATTACCAGTCCATGCGGTTCCAGTACTTCTGCTCCCCTGCGCAGTGTTTCTATTACATTGGCCGTTTGAATGCCTTCCGGCAGGCTGCGATCGTAATTGCCCGGCACCACGGTGATCCATTTGGCACGGCAGCGTTTAGCCACATCTATTGAAGTTTTGCAGTATTCAATGAACTTATCACGCCATTCTTTTTTTCCGCTGCACATGGAAGTTTGTAAGGGCCAGTTGTCGAACACATTCACGAATACGCCCATGGTCATGCCCAGCTTCTCGAGTGTGTCGCCGATCTTTTGCTGCATCTCGGGACTGCGGTTCATCATACCATTGTCTTCAATGGCCCGGAAACCCAGGTTGTACGCGAATTTGATCTGGTCGATAAAATCGTTACCGGCATGGTTACGGAACATGCCGTCGTGGATACCATAATTGCAATGGAAAGGTTTTTCTTCCAACGGCTGGTTGGTATTGTTTTTTTTCTCGGAGGCAAACATTTCACTGGTAGTGAGCAAAGCGCCGCTTGCCAGCAAACCCTGTTGCATAAATTTTCTGCGAAGCATGGGATGGATATTTGTTGCTAAATTTACCGGAAACTTTATAATTACAAAACTTCCGGTTGTTTTTATCAAAGCTATATGTTTCAAAAGTTTTCTTATACACAACCTAAAATGGGTTCTCCTTTCCGGATTGTTTTTTTTGCAGATGATGAACAAAAGGCCCATGAGCTGGCGGATTCCTGCTTTGAGCTGGTAGACAAATACAACATGATCTTCAGTGATTACGATGACAATAGTGAGTTGAGTAAACTCTGCGCTCATGCCGGCAATGGCTGGCAGCCGGTTTCCCCGCCCATGATGGATTTGCTGCTCAAAGCTTCCAAAGCATGGGAGCAAAGCAAGAAGACCTACGATATCACGGCCGGACCGCTCACCAAATGCTGGCGGCAGGCAAGAAAAGATAAAAAACTTCCCAACGACACACTTATCCGGGAGAAATGGTTGCTTACCGGGTTCGATAAAATGCAGATCGATACAACCAAACAGGCTATCAACCTCACCCTCAAAGGCATGGAGCTCGATTTCGGAGGTATTGCCAAAGGGTATATTGCCAGGGAAGTACTGCAATTGTTGACGCAATCAGGTATCCGGCAGGCATTGGTAGATGCGGGCGGCGATATGGTTATGAGTGATGCGCCACCCGGTAAAAATGGATGGATCGTGGGTATTACCATTCCGGAGCATACGGCATTGCTGATGCCGAAAAAATTATCGCTCCGCCATGCAGCCGTAACCACTTCGGGCGATGCTTATCAATACATCGTTCACAACGGAAAAAAATATTCACATATCATCGATCCCCGCACCGGCTATGCCATTACCGAACAAAAGAATGTGACCGTGGTGGCAACCGATGCGTCTCAGGCCGACTGGCTGGCCACCGCCTGTAGCATATTGCCGGTACCTGAAGCAAGAGCGCTGGCAACGAGCCTGGAAGCTTCTTTTCTCATCACTGAATTGAAAGAAGGAAAAATCATTACCCATATTGCCGGCCGTTTCCCTGATTTTTGGCACCATAGCTAACAATTGTTCGTGAAATAATTGACTATCTTGAACGGCCTTAAAAAACGATTTTGCGAACCATATCATCATGAATTCAGGAAAAGACAGAACCAAGCAAACAAAATTCCTGGTATTGGGCATACTTTCTTATTTGCCCGCCAGCACACAAAACAATATCGTTGCATTCAAACCTTATGAACAGCCTGTTCCGGGTTCTTTACTCAAGTTTAAAATGGTGCCGATACCCCAGGGTGAATTTTCACTGGGTAGTCCGGCTACCGAAGCGCACCGGCATAGCGATGAAGGTCCGCAGCATACAATAGGTGTTTCTGCTTTCTGGATCGGCGTGTACGAAGTAACCCGTGATGAGTTCGACGTATTCCTCAAAGACGAGACCACCAGTCAGAATTCAGATGTGGACGCTGTTACCAGGCCCAGTCCGCAGTACATCGATTTCAGCCTGGGCATGGGCAAGGAAGGTGGCTTTCCGGCCAACAGTATGTCGCAATACTGCGCACTCATGTATTGCAAGTGGTTGTACCAGAAAACCGGCATCTTCTATCGGCTGCCTTCCGAAGCCGAATGGGAATATGCTTGCCGCGCCGGCAGCAATACCGCTTATTATTATGGTAATGATGCAGGCAAGATGAAAGATTATGCCTGGTTCAAAGAGAACAGTGATGATAAATTTCATAAAGTGGGACAAAAACTGCCCAATGCCTGGGGTATCTATGATATGCTGGGCAATGTGATGGAATGGACCCTCGATCATTACGAAGGGGATTACTATCAACATATCAACAACCAGGAAAAAGATCCCCTTGAAAAGCCGAACGAATCGGTGTATCCGAAATCTTTGAAAGGCGGGGGTTATGACACCGAAGCAGATGCATTACGCAGCGCTGCGCGTTTCAAATCAGATCCGTCCTGGAACCGCCGCGATCCGCAGATACCCAAAAGTAAATGGTGGCTTACCGATGCAGCCGCGGTGGGTTTCCGTATTGTGCGGCCATTACAGCAACCAACACCTGAACAAGCAGCAACCTTTTTTAAAACTTATCTTTCACAATAACCATCATCCTTTAAAAATTGCTATATGAACAACGATGCTTACCTGAACTCACGAAGAAAATTTGTTAAACAAACAGCCACACTGGCCGGCGCCATGATGGCTGCTCCATTGCTTTCCAATGCCAATTTTTTCTCCGGCTCCGACGATGCTATTAAAATAGTGTTGATCGGTTGCGGAGGCCGCGGCACCGGTGCCGCCATGCAGGCACTCATGAGCAAACAAAATGTGCAACTGGTGGCCATGGCCGATGCTTTCCGGGATAACCTCGACAGGTGTTTGAACAACCTCATCAAAACTGCTGAATCATCCGGCAACAAAGCCATCAAAGACCGTATCACCGTGCCGGAAGAAAGAAAATTCACCGGCTTCGATGCTTATCTCAAAGCCATTCCATTGGCCGATGTGGTGATATTGGCCACCCCTCCCGGTTTCCGTCCCATTCATTTTGATGAAGCCATCAAACAGAACAAACACGTGTTCATGGAAAAGCCGGTAGCTACCGATCCGGCAGGTGTGCAAAAAGTACTGGCCACCGCTGCCATTGCAAAACAAAAGAAACTGAATGTGGTGGTAGGCCTGCAAAGGCGTTACCAGAACTCTTACCGCGAACTGTTCAAGCGTAAAGATGAAATAGGCGATATCGTTTCTATGCAGGCCTGGTGGAACAATGATGGCGTATGGGTGAGGCCCCGCAAACCTGAGCAGACAGAAATGGAATACCAGATGCGTAACTGGTATTATTTCGTATGGCTTTGCGGCGACCATATTACCGAGCAGCATATCCATAACCTCGATGTGATCAACTGGTTCAAGGAAGGTTACCCGGTGAAAGCCCAGGGTATGGGTGGCCGCCAGGTACGCAAGGGAAAAGACAATGGAGAAATTTTCGATCATCACTATGTTGAATTCGAATACGCCGATGGCTCTTTATTGAACAGCCAGTGCCGGCATATTCCCGGCACCATGAGCCGCGTGGATGAATTATTAGTGGGCGCCAAAGGCCGTATCCGTTGTGGCGCCGGCAGGATCACCGATGCAAAAGGCAATACCATTTACCAGTTCGACAGGAAAACAGAAAACAATCCTTACCAGACCGAGCACGATGAACTCTTTGCGGCCATCGCCAAAGGCGAATACAAATTTGCCGATGCAGAAAATGGCGCGAAAAGCAGCATGACTTCCATCCTGGGAAGAATGGCTACTTACAGCGGCCAGGTCATTGAATGGGATAAGGCGTTGAATTCAGGATTGGATCTTCACCCCAAAGTATATGATTTCGCCGCCACACCTCCTGTATTGCCCAATGCAGATGGATTTTATCCCGTTGCCATTCCCGGCGTAACCAAATACAGTTAAATAGAAAACCGATCATGAAAAAAATTAGCATACTGGTATTGTTTGCCATCCTTTCCTTTCATCATGCACAGGCACAGGCTGTTCCCATCTTCAATGGAAAAGACATCAACAACTGGACCATTCACGGAACAGAGAAATGGTACGTAGATCATGGTGAACTGATTTGCGAAAGCGGACCGGATAAACAATACGGATATCTTTCTACCAACAAAGCGTATAAGAATTTCACTTTAACAGTAGAATTCAAACAGGAAGCCAATGGCAACAGCGGCGTATTCTTCCGTTCTTCTATCGAAGGCACCAAGATCAGCGGCTGGCAGGCCGAAGTGGCGCCTCCCAACCTGCACACCGGCGGCATCTATGAATCTTATGGACGTGGCTGGCTCATCAAACCCAAACCGGAAGATGAGCAATGGCTGAAGATGGGTGAGTGGAACACGATGAAAGTGACTGCCATTGGCGATGAGGTTAGCACCTGGCTCAACGGCCACGAGATGATCCACATCAAAGATGAAAAAATAGGCAAAGGCGAAGGATTCATTGCGTTGCAAATCCACGACGGTGGCGGCATCAAAGTGAAGTGGCGAAACCTGAAAATCGAAGAATTCAAATAATTCCTTCGTATCCATGAGTTTGGCATTGTTTACCCTCATTTTACTCTTAGGCGCTTTTTGTGCCGGCATGTTGGGGGCGCTCACCGGGCTTGGTGGCGGCGTAGTATTGATACCATTGATAACATTGGGCTTTGGCTATGATATCCGTTATGCCATCGGCACATCGTTGATTGCATCCATTGCCACTTCTTCTGGTGCCGCTGCCGCCTACATCAAAGAAGGTATCACCAATATACGCATTGGCATGTTCCTGGAAATTGCCACTACCTCTGGAGCGATCATTGGCGCAGCAGTAGCTATACTGATCCCCACGCATTTTGTTGCCATGCTGTTTGGATTGGTACTCTTGTTCTCTGCTGTGATGACCCTGCGCAAGCAGGAAGAACATATCTCCGTCAATTCTCCTTTTGCAGCCAAACTAAAAATGGGCGGAACTTATCCTTCAAAACAAGGAATGGTAAATTATGGCGTCCGGAATGTATTCGGAGGATATTTAATCATGACACTTGCAGGTATTCTTTCCGGCATCCTGGGCATTGGCTCCGGCGCGGTTAAGGTAGTGGCTATGGACATCATGATGCGCGTACCTTTTAAAGTATCTACCACCACCAGTAATTTCATGGTGGGCGTTACCACGGCGGCGGGCGCAGTTGTTTACCTGCAAAGAGGATATATACAACCGGGTCTTGCATTGCCGGCGATCATCGGTGTTTTACTGGGCGCCATGGCAGGATCAAAGATATTGATGAATGCACAGGTTAAATGGTTGCGCATATTATTCAGCATCGTTATTGGATTAATGGCTTTTGAAATGATCTATAACGGCATTACACATAAACTATGAACTGGTTTTCTTCTCAATACTGGCAGCAACGCGATATGGAGCGCATGATCGGCAAATGGCTGCGCGCAGGCGTGTTCCTTTCAGCAACAGTAGCGTTATTGGGAGGCATATTGTATTTACAACAGGTTCACGAAATACCCGATTATAAAACATTTCACGGTGCAGCAGCGCAGTTCAGGCATTTACCCGGCATCCTGCATGGAGTGGCTGCATTCGATGGCACTTCCATCATACAACTGGCAGTTGTATTGCTGATTGCAACACCCATTTTAAGGATTGCATTCTCTGTGCTGGCCTTCGCCATTGAAAAAGACAAACGCTATGTGATCATCTCACTGATCGTTTTATGCATCATCCTCTTTGGCATGTTCAGCGGCCTGGGTGGCTAATTTAACACCTCGTTAATAAACACTTGGCAATGTTTTTGGTCTTCTAGTATTTATTAATCACTCAAAATTGGAAGATCATGAAAAGCCCAGTGTATAGTATCCAGCATTTGCTCAAAAGGAAACTCAATATCTACCCGGTTTCAATTTCCGACAAAACCGATCTTCAGAAAGACCTCGGCATGACCGATTGGGAGAAAGCTTATTTGCTGAATGCCGTTGAACAAAACTGGCATATCCATATATCCGACAACGATGCAGCCAATATTGCAAACCTCGGTCAATTGATGGCCATCGTACGCCAACAATACCTCCCTCCAAAAAACTAACACAGCACCATTTATTTTTTTGCAGGGAAATGACTTGTCCTGGTTATAAAATATACCGTACCTTTAATCATCAGATGATATGATGATTAGTGCAAACCCCCGTTAAAAAATATTGTCTCAGCGATGAAGTAGCCTCCAAGCTGCAACAGCAGATCGCCTCGGGAAAATACAAGGCTGGCGATCAGCTGCCTACCGAGCCGGAGCTGATGGAGCTTTTTGGCGTTGGCCGTTCCACCATACGCGAAGCCATCCGGTTACTCGTTAATTCCAGGCTGCTGCGTGTACGGCAGGGACTGGGTACTTTCGTTGATTTACAGCACGGAACCTGTATTCCCTGGTATGAACGCCTGCAAAATGCAAAAGGTCCCGACTTACAAGAAGTAAGGCAACTGCTGGAATTGAAAATCGCCGAAAAAGCAGCGCTCAACCGAACGCAGAAAGACATTACCCAGATGACCCGGTTCCTCAAAAAAAGATACGAAGCTGCTGTCAACAATGAGATTGCCGCTTGTATCACAGCCGATATCCAATTTCATATCAGCATTGCAGAAGCTACCAAAAACGATATACTGGCAGACCTCTACAAAACCATTGCTGCTCAAATCGAAAAGTCTTTCCAGGAAGTCTTCAGCGACACCAGTGCATTCCTGAATGTACATGAAGCGCATGCCGACCTCCTGCAAAATATTATTGATAAGGACCCGAAAAAATCCTGGCAATGTGCCGCGAAGATTACCGGACAGCCGGTTCAATAACATAAAATAATTAGAGAAACCCTCCATACTAAACCCAAACGATCTGCGCGCCTTCGAAAATTGAAGTCACAATTCTTTTGCATGAATCATTCTACTCATCGCAGCGGTAAAGCTGCCTGTTATTTTATTATCGCTTTTGTATGCTGTATCAATACAGTCGTTGCACAGCAGCCTGTTTTATGGCTTTCAGATGCCATCAAAACCGGACTGGGCAATTACCAGTCCATACAGGCCAAACAACATTACCTGCAGGCTTCCAGCGCCCTGGTACAAAACGTTAAGAACGATTATCTGCCCAATGTCATTGCCGGATTGCAACAAAACTACGGTACCATAAATGGACAGTTTGGCCCGATGGCACCCGCTGTAACAGGCGTTGCTTCAGCAGGGCCATCTTACAGCAAACAGAGTTGGGCGGCCGCTTTCGGGGCGCTCTACGTGATCAATACCAACTGGGAAGCGTTCAGCTTTGGCAGAAAGCAGTCGAGGATCGATGCTGCCAATGCACAGGTCAAAAGAGATTCTGCAGACCTCTTGCAGGAACAGTTCATTCAAAGTGTAAAGATCAGTTCTGCTTATCTCAACCTGCTCATTGCACAAAGATTTATCCTGAACGCACAATCCAACCTCGACAGGGCCAATGCCATCAGGAAAGTAGTGATGGCCAGGACCTTATCGGGCCTCAATCCCGGTGTGGATTCTTCTATTGCCAATGCAGAAGTATCAAGGGCTACACTCGCTTTGATCGATGCTACTGGTAACGAACAGCAACTGCGTAATCAACTGGCACAGTTACTCAACACCAGTCCCGCGCCCTTTGTACTGGACAGCGCTTTTCTCAAAAATATGCCTGCTGCTTACCATACCGATTTCGACGTTCGTCAAAATCCACAGGCACAGTTTTTTGCCAGTCGTATTACGCAAAGCAGTTTATCAGAAACAGCCATCCGCAAAACCATATTGCCTGGTGTGAACCTGTTTGGTATCTTCCAAAGCAGGGGATCTGGTTTCGATTATAATTATACCCCGGATTATCCCGACAGGTATTCGAAAAGTTATTTTAGCGGCATCAACCCTTCTCGCAGCAATTATGTTGCAGGTTTGTCTGTTTCCTGGAACTTGATGAGTCCATCCAAGATCAAACACCAGGCAGCAGCACAGCATTTCATTACCCAGGCTTATCAATCGGAATACGACCTGGTGAATACACAATTGAAAGACCAACTGATCCTTTCCGATCAGCGCATTGAAAACGCCCTGCAGGCTTGCAACGAAGTGCCCCGGCAATACAAAGCGGCATCGGATGCTTATTTACAGAAAAGCGTTTTGTATAAAAACGGACTGGCCAATATTGTAGACCTCCAGCAAGCATTGTATGCAGTAAATAAAGCGGAAACAGATATCGGAGTGGCTTTCATCAATGTATGGCAGGCCTTGCTGTTGAAGGCAGCAGCCTCGGGTGATTTTGATTTATTCCTGAAACAGGTAAAATAATAGTTAGTATGAACATGATCCGTTTTGCACTGCGTAAACCGATCAGCATCATGGTGCTGGTTGCAGGATTGTTTTTCTTTGGTATCAAAGCCGTGAACAGCATCAAGATCGATATATTTCCCAAGCTCGATTTGCCTGTTATGTACCTGGCCCACCCTTTTGGCGGTTATACGCCCGACCAGATGGAAGCGCTTTTCGGTAAGCAATATATCAACATCCTTTCTTATGTCAATGGTATCAAAACTGTTGAGACCAAAAACATCCAGGGATTAACGCTCATCAAGATCACTTTTTATCCCGGCACCAATATGGCGCAGGCTTCTGCGGAATTGAGCGCCAGCGCCAACCGTATACAAGCCATCTTCCCGCAGGGATCGCAGCCGCCTTTCATCATCCGTTTCGATGCTTCCACTTTACCGGTTGGACAACTGGTACTGCGCAGTAATGTGCGTACCAACAACGAGCTGATGGACATGGCCAACGTTTATGTGCGCGCCTCATTCACTGCCATTCCCGGTTTGCTTTCTTCGCCTCCTTTTGGCGGTAACGTAAGAACCATCGTTGTTAAAGTGGACCCCACCCTGTTGCGGTCGCACAACCTCACGTCCGATCAATTGGTGGAAGCCCTGAAGGTGAACAACCAGACAACTCCTTCCGGCAATATTCGCATCGGCGATACCAATTATCTTTCTCCCACCAATACGCTAATTAAAACAGTGAAAGATTTTGAGAACATTCCTTTATTCAAAGGTGGTGTGCAGAATCTTTACCTGCGTGATGTAGCTACGGTAGAAGACGGCGCCGATGTAACAGTAGGATATGCTTTGGTGAATGGCAAACGCTCTGTTTACCTTAGTATTGCAAAAAGCGGAGATGCATCTACCTGGGAAGTGGTTCAGAAACTGAAGCAGGCCCTTCCCAGATTACAAGCGCAATTACCGGAAGATGTTACATTGTCGTACGAATTCGATCAGTCTACTTATGTGATCAATTCCGTGAAAAGCCTGTTGAGTGAAGGTGCCATCGGAGCTATTCTTACCGGTTTGATGGTATTGTTATTCCTGGGCGATAGCAGGGGTGCATTGATCGTGATCCTCACGATTCCTACATCCATCATATCTGGTGTTTTGTTCCTGAATCTTTTCGGGCAAACCATCAATATCATGACGTTGAGCGGATTGGCATTGGCAATTGGTATATTGGTGGATGAGAGTACGGTAACCATCGAGAACATTCACCAACACTTCGATATGGGCAAGCCCAAGGCGCTGGCCATCTGGGATGCCTGTAAAGAAATCGCATTCCCTAAGCTGTTAATCCTTTTCTGCATCCTTGCAGTATTCGCGCCGGCATTTACCATGAGCGGCATTCCCGGTTCATTGTTCCTGCCTTTGGCGCTGGCCATTGGTTTTTCCATGATCGTATCTTATTTCCTGGCGCAGACATTCGTGCCCATCATGGCCAACTGGATCATGAAAAGTCACAAAGCCGGCAAAAAGAAAAAAGGCAGACTTTCTGAAGATGAAGCCCAGTTCAAAACATCGGCACTCACAAAAGAATCGGAGAAAGATACCTGGGATCAGAAAAAAGTACTCATCGAACAATGCGAGAGCGGTGATAAAAAATCATTAACACGTTTTGAAAAATTCAGGAATCGTTTCATCCGTTTCAGCGAACGATTGATGCCTTATCGCAAACCCATTACCATTGCTTACGTGCTCGTTATCTCCGGCCTGGCCTGGTGGATGCTCTCTTCTATAGGCAGGGATGTATTACCCAAAGTAAACAGTGGTCAGTTCCAGGTGCGTTTACGTGCACCCGAAGGAACCAGGGCAGAACGTACAGAAGAAAAGACCATCAAGGTGCTCAATATCATCAAGTCTATTGTGGGAGATGAAAACATCAATGTTACTTCTGCTTTTGTTGGTCAGCATCCTTCACAGTTTTCTACCAGCCCTATTTATCTTTTCATGCCTGGTCCGCATGAAGCCGTTATACAAGTAAGTCTTAAAGAAGGTTACAGAACCAATCTCGATGAATTGAAAGACAAGATCCGCGAGCGGATGAAACAGGAAGTACCGGATGTACAGCCATCTTTTGAACCGATTGAGTTAACTGAAAAGATATTGAGCCAGGGCTCTCCTACGCCTATCGAAGTAAGGGTATCGGGCAGAAATAAAAAGACCAATGAACTCTATTCTGCAAAGATCATCGATCGCCTGAAAGAGATCAGTTACCTGCGCGATGTACAGTTGAGCCAATCTACTAAGTATCCTACTATTAGTGTAAACGTTGACCGTATAAAAGCTGCGCAGTTGGGTCTCGATATGAATGATGTATCAAGGTCCCTCATCACCTCCACTTCTTCATCCCGCTTCACTGATAAAAATATCTGGATGGACGAGAAAGCCGGATACAGTTACAGTGTACAGGTGGAGGTTCCGGAAAGTAAAATGGCCAGCACCAATGATCTCAAGGAAATCGCATTGCAAAAGAATGCTGTCCGCCCTGTATTAGGCGATGTGGCTACGTTAGCCACTGGTACTGCTTATGGCGAGAACGACAACCTGGGCGCTATGCCTGCCTTGTCTGTAACAGCCAATGTTCATAAAACAGACCTCGGCGCTGCATCGAACGATGTAAAAAAAGCCATCGCTTCATTGGGTGAATTACCGCGTGGATTGAGCATAGAACCGATCGGTTTGAGTACTACCCTCACAGAAACGCTGGACAGCCTGCAATCTGGATTGATTGTAGCTATTGTGGTAATCTTCCTCATGCTGGCTGCCAACTTCCAGTCTTTCAAAGTATCACTGGTGGTGTTGGCCACTGTGCCGGCTGTATTGCTGGGCTCTTTGTCGCTATTGATGTTAACGGGTTCAACACTGAACCTGCAGTCGTATATGGGCATCATCATGTCGGTAGGCGTTTCCATTTCCAACTCCGTACTGCTGATTACCAATGCCGAACAGTTGCGCAAACACAATGGCAACGCATTCTTATCGGCCAAAGAAGCGGCAGCGCTGCGATTGCGCCCCATATTGATGACAGCATTGGCCATGGTGGTAGGCATGATACCCATGGCCAGCGGTTTAGGTGAAGCGGGCGATCAATCGGCGCCGCTGGGAAGAGCAGTGATCGGCGGATTGATCGCTTCTACATTCGCTGCGTTGTTCATATTGCCCGTGATATTTGCATGGGCGCAGGAAAAATCGGGCACACAATCTGTTTCACTGGATCCGGAAGACAAAGAAAGCAAACACTATATCCGTTCACTTTTCGATAACCGTACAAAACATGCATAAAACATTCAACAAACTATATCCATCACTGGCAGCGGGTCTTTCGTTCCTGATCGTAGCCGGTTGTAACTCAGGTGAGGCAAAGAAAGAAAAAGAAACACATGCGGTGGCGCCTCCGGCCGCAGAAGTTGTGCTGGTACAAAAACAACAGTTAACCGCGTCGCTTCAGATGCCCGGTGAGCTGGTTGCTTTTCAGCAGGTAGATATCTATGCCAAAGTGAGCAGCTTTGTAAAAAAGATACATGCCGATGTGGGAACGCAGGTAACCCAGGGTCAGTTACTGGCCACTATGGAAGCGCCTGAGATCGGTTCTCAATTATCGGGGGCCGAATCAAAGCTCAAATCTTTCGAAGCCATCTACCTCGCCAGTAAAGCGAACTATGAAAGGCTGTTGGAAACAAGCAAAACACCGGGAACCATTTCTCCCAACGACCTCGATCTGGCATTGGCCCGGCAGAAGTCTGATTATGCACAACTGCAGGCTGCCAAAGCAGCTTATCATGAAGTTACTGCCAACAAAGACTATCTCGAAATAAGGGCTCCTTTCAACGGCATCATTACAGCGCGCAATGTAAACCCCGGCGCTTATGTAGGCCCTTCAGGTAAAGGATCAGAACTGCCGATGTTTACCTTACAGGAACAGAAAAAACTACGTCTTGTGATCGCTGTTCCCGAAGCATACAGCAGTTACCTGCACGACAACAGCGAGGTGAAATTCTCTGTGAAAGCATTCCCCGGCCAGGTGTTCAGTGCAAAAGTGAACCGTCTCGCAGGTGCGCTCGATACCAAGCTCCGTTCGCAAAGGATTGAAATGGATGTATTGAATCCAGATAAAAAATTATTGCCCGGCATGATTGCGGATGTCAACCTTCCGCTGAATAACAAAGACAGCAGCCTCACGGCGCCTAAATCAGCTGTACTCAATGCCACTACCGGCACTTTTGTGATCAGGGTGAACGGCAAGAAAGCAGAATGGGTGCCGGTACAAAAGGGCAACGAGGTAAATGGTAATGTTGAATTATTCGGAAAGCTTAACGCCGGTGATACCCTCATTAAAGCAGCGAATGAAGAGATCAGGGATCATTCAACGGTGCATATACAATTGAAGAATTAAATCTAAGCCCGTCATCCTGAGCGAGCGAAGCGAGTCGAAGGGGCAGTCGAGGGATCTCACTGAACATTCAGACAGATCCTTCGACTCGCTTCGCTCGCTCAGGATGACGACTCAATGAAGTTATCTTCTGCTCGCAATGAGCAGGTTCAAATCAGTGTATTTGAGATCGAATTTCTGGCTGATGTAAAAATCGGTGAGCGCTCCTTTGAACATATAGATGCCCTCGCGGAGGTTGAAATTGTGCCAAACCATTTCTTCCAATCCTCCCTCATCGCTCACTTCCAGTATCAATGGCATCAACACATTGCTGATGGCCTGGCTGGCGGTACGCGCAAATCCGCTGGGGATATTAGGTACACAATAATGGATCACATCGTGTTTGATGAAAGTGGGGTTTTCATAACTGGTCAGCTCGCTGGTTTCAAAACATCCGCCACGATCAATGGCCACATCAATGATGATACTGCCTTTGCGCATCGCCGCTACCATGGCTTCTGTTACTACTACAGGGGCACGGCCATATTCATTGCTGAGGGCGCCCACGGCCACTTCGCAGGTTTTTAATTGCTTCGATAAAATGCGCGGTTCCAGCACGGAAGTCCAGATGCGTTGCCCCAGGTTGTTCTGCAATTGTTTCAAGCGATACACATCACTATCGAACACTTTCACAGAAGCGCCCAGTGCCAGTGCATTGCGTGTAGCAAATTCACCAACGATCCCTGCGCCGATGATCACTACTTTGGTGGGTGGTATACCGCTGATACCTCCCAGCAATACGCCCTTACCGTTATTGAAACTGCTCAAATATTGTCCTGCAATCAGCATCACCGCACTACCGGCGATCTCACTCATGCTGCGCACGATGGGATAAGTACCGCTGTCGTCTTTGAAATTCTCAAAGCTGAGCGCAGTAACCCTTTTCTCCATCATCTTTTCAATATACTCTTTTTTAAGCGCAGATAAGTGTATGGGGGAGATGACGGTCTGGTTCATCTGCAACAGCGGCATGTCTTCTTCCACCGGGGGGGCGCTTTTCACCAGGATGGGGCATTTGAAAATATCGGCCCGGTCGTACACAATACGGGCGCCCATCTCTGAATAATCTTTATCGGAATAATTACTACCCTCGCCCGCTTTGTGTTCTACAGCCACCTGGTTACCATTCGCCACCAATACCCCTACCGCATCGGGCGTTAATGCAATCCGGTTTTCCTGGAAAGCGATCTCTTTGGGGATGCCGATATTGAGTTTAGCGCCCTGTGGTTTTACATCGAGCACTTCTTCCAGGGGTTCATAAGTGATAGAGGGACTGATTGCAGGTTTTGAAGTTGCCATAAAAAGACAATGCGGGCTGGGTTTAAGTGAGTATAGGTAAAGTTAACTTTTTTAATGGAGAGTTTCAGGGCTTTCCTGGAGGCTGTATATCCGGCGGGTGCCTTCGTTTAGCACTTCCAGTACAATATGCAGGGTATCATCGGGTAATAATCCGGCCGCCTTATCAGGCCATTCCACCAGGCATACTGCTTTGCTATACAATTGGTCTTCTATACCAGCCTGTATGGCTTCTTCTTCATCTTTCAACCGATACCAGTCCATATGGTAGATGGTTCCCGCCACCGGACTCCGGTATTCATTTACAATAGCGAAAGTGGGACTGCCTATCGCATCTTTCACGCCCAACTCTTCACACAAAGCATGAATGAAAGTGGTCTTTCCCGATCCCATAGCAGCATGGAATGCCCATACCCTTTTCTGTTTACCTTCTTTCCATGCGAGCTTTGCCGCCTGCCTGATCTGTTCCAGGCTAAAAATAGCATCCATGATGCAAAGATAGACCCAGGCTCCATCTATGCAACATAGATGTAGAAATAGTTCCTTTATCGAAACAACAGCCCCATTCAGTTGTGGTAAATTTGCAGGGTAATTTTAATTAAGACCGTTATGGAAAAAGTGAACTGGAAAGTAGAAGGCATGAGTTGCACCAACTGCGCCCTCACGGTAGATAAATTCTTACAGGGCAAAGGCATGCAGCAGGTGAAAGTGAATTTTGTAGGGGGCGATGTGAGCTTTGAGATCGGTAATGGTACTTCTAAGCAGGAATTGGAGAAAGGCATTGAAGGATTGGGATACCATGTATTGAATGGCGAGGGTGCAAAGAGCAAAGGCAGCAAGAAATTATTCAGGAATCATTTACAGCGTTTTACCTGGTGTATCATTTTCACTGCGCCGCTGATGTTGCACATGATACCGGGCATTCATATTCATTTCCTGATGAATCCTTATGTACAATTGGCGCTTACCATACCGGTGTTTGTGATAGGCATGGATTTTTTCGGACGAAGTGCTATTAAAAGCTTGTTGAAAGGGATACCCAATATGAATGTGCTCATTGCACTGGGTTCGATCGCAGCGTTTGTGTACAGTTTGTATGGCACGCTGACCGGACAAGCAGAGCAATATCTTTTTTACGAAACCGCCGCAGCGATCATTACCCTGGTATTCTTGGGCAACTGGCTGGAAGATAAATCTGTTGAGACCACACAGGCGGCGCTGAAAAAATTAGCGGTGAGCCAGAAAGTGATGGCCAACATGATCGCTTACGATGAACAACACCAGGAGCATATTTTTCCGGTAGAAAGCGCCAGTCTTAAAGTGGGTGATCTCGTACTCATCAAAAGCGGCGAGCCTGTTCCAATGGATTCTAAAATATTATGGGGAGAAGCCAATGTCAACGAAGCCATTGTTACCGGTGAAAGCATCCCGGTTGAGAAAAAAATGAATGACCTGCTGATCGGTGGCAGCGTTGTAGAATCGGGCACGCTCAAAGCTTATATCACTGCAGTAGGAGAAGATACCGTACTGGCCAATATTTTAAAACTCGTTCGCGAAGCACAAACTGAAAAGCCACCTGTTCAACAACTGGCCGATAAGATCAGTGCCATTTTCGTTCCTACGGTATTAAGTATTGCTTTGCTGGCATTTTTGGGTAACTATTTCTTCGGACATCAACCTTTCAGCAGCAGTTTGCTGAGAAGCATTGCCGTATTGGTCATCGCCTGTCCCTGTGCAATGGGACTGGCCACACCTGCAGCCATTGCAGTAGGGTTGGGTCGTGCGGCGCGCAATGGTGTATTGTTTAAAAATGCGCGTAGTCTTGAGCTATTCAAGAGCATCCGCCAGGTGGTCTTTGATAAGACCGGAACGCTTACTACCGGTCAGTTTATAATTGCCGGCTTTCATGCAACAGGTGATGCTGATGATTTTAAACGCATCGTTTTTTCATTGGAAAAATATTCCAATCACCCCATTGCCCGTGCCATCACCAAAGAATGGAAAGTAAAAGACGATATACGTTGGAGTAAAATAGAAGAGATAAAGGGACTGGGCATGCAGGCAACGGATAAGGAAGGTAACCAGTACCTGGCCGGATCATATAAAGCCGCTGCTGCACATACGGGCGACGACAAGCACAATATCTATCTGCTTCGCAATAATGAATTATTGGGATGGATAGATGTGAGCGATGAGATCAGGCCCGAAGCGGCATCGGTAATTGCGGCCCTGAAAGCCAGGGGCATGACCACCATATTGCTCAGTGGTGATCGTAAAGAAAAATGCGAGCAGGTTGCCGCACAGCTTGGCATTGACCAGGTCATCGCAGAACAAACACCGCAGCAGAAGCTCGATCAGATATCGGCTTTCAACGCAAAAGCGCCTACTGCCATGGTGGGTGATGGTATCAACGATGCGCCGGCACTGGCCAAAGCTACCGTAGGTATCTCTTTGAGCGATGCTTCGCATGTGGCTATGCAAAGCGCACAGGTGGTGTTGATGAATCACGGGCTGAAGAACCTGCCGCTGGCATTGGGATTGGGCAGGCATACTTATATTACTATCAAGGAAAACCTGTTCTGGGCCTTTGCTTATAACATAGTAGCCATACCAGTTGCAGCGCTGGGCTTTTTAAATCCTACCTTCGGAGCATTGGTCATGGGACTCAGCGATGTAGTACTGGCCATCAATTCTGTACGACTCAATTTTAAAAAGGTTGCGTGATCATGCAAACGCCGCTTTCTATTCTGCAACATTACTGGCGTTATGATGGTTTCCGTCCGATGCAGGAGGAGATCATACATTCCGTGTTGGATGGCAATCCTACGCTGGCATTGCTGCCCACTGGCGGGGGCAAGTCTATTTGCTTCCAGGTACCGGGTATGCTCATAGATGGGCTCTGTGTTGTGATCAGTCCGCTTATTGCACTGATGCGCGACCAGGTAGACAACCTGCTGCAAAGAGATATTCCCGCAGTGGCCATACACAGCGGATTGGATCAGGCAGCTGTGAGGTGGGTTTTGCGGCATGCAGTACATGGCGAATATAAATTTCTCTATTTATCGCCTGAAAGATTGGAATCGACTCTTTTCAAGGAATACTTACCGGCACTTGACATTGGATTGGTTGTAGTGGATGAAGCCCATTGTATTTCCCAGTGGGGTTATGATTTTCGGCCGCCTTATTTGCGCATCGCGAACTTATTGGATGAATTGCCTGATGTACCGGTGATAGCCCTTACAGCTTCAGCAACGCCGTTGGTACAAGACGATATCATCGATAAATTAAAATTCCGTCAGCCTAAAATTTTCAGGCAGTCTTTTGAGCGACCTAATCTATCATACAGTTGCTTCCAGGCCGATAGCAAGTTCAATAAACTCATGGATGTGTTGCAGAAAGTGCATGGCAGCAGCATTGTGTATGTGAACAGCCGCAGGCTCACCAAAGAGCTCGCTTACTTGCTGCAATTACAGGGTATCAGCGCCGATCATTACCACGCCGGATTACCGCAGGAAGACAGAGAAAATAAACAGCAACTTTGGATCGAGGGTAACTTGAGGGTGATGGTATGCACCAATGCTTTTGGCATGGGCATCGATAAACCCGATGTACGTTCTGTGATTCATTACACCATACCGGAATGCCTGGAAAATTATTACCAGGAAGCAGGAAGGGCCGGAAGAGATGGGGCAAAGTCTTATGCAGTACTTTTGTACCAGCAGGAAGACAAAGAACAGTTGGAATCCATGCCCGATAAACGTTTTCCGCCCATTGCCGTGATCAAAGAAATTTACCAGTCACTGGCAGATTATTTACAGATACCGGTTGGGTTGGGAGAAGGCAATTATTATGATTTTGATTTCACCACTTTTACGCGCAATTTCAACCTCGATCCGTTATTGGTGATGAATACGTTGAAAGTGCTGGAACTGGAGGGCCATCTCAGTTTTGAGGAAACCATTTTTCTACCCACGCAGGTAGCGTTCACTGCTTCCAGGGAATTGCTTGAAGCATTTGAAACTGCGCATCCCGAACTGGATCCGCTTATTAAAGTCTTGCTACGCACTTATGAAGGCATTATCGACAACCGCGTATCTGTTTTCGAAAAACAGATTGCCCGTCTATGTCGTTTGAGTATTGACGAAGTGCATCGTCAATTATTGCAGTTGAAAGCTTATGGCATCATCGAATACCTGCCGCAAAAAGAAACGCCACAGATCCATTACCTGCTCAACCGCGCGCCTGCACAATATCTTTACATAGACCAGGACACCTACCTGCTCCGCAAACAACAATATACCGATCGTGTGAAGCAAATGTTGCAGTACACAGCATTGTCTGAAGCATGCCGGAGCCAGTTCATCGCCCGCTATTTTGGAGATACAGCTGTTCACGACTGTGGTATTTGCGACAATTGCCTCGACCAGAAAAAGAAACCGATTACACCCGCAGAATTTAAACAGATAGAGACGGCCATTCGGGAGCAACTACAAAACGGTATAATAACCACCCCTCTTTTATTAAAGTCATTGCATCAATGGAACCAGGAAAAGATCTGGTCTGTTCTCGAATTCCTCCAGAGCGAACGGATTATTGTTATAGATGAAGGGGGAAAAATTATGAATTTCAGATGATTTAAATGGGCATACTTCTAGGTAGCTTTTAAGAAGCCTGAATAAAGCATGATTATCATATCGGGCAAACAATTCTACTGTTTCATGAATTCAATGATCTTATCCCTCTCCTTGTTGCTGAGTAGTGCGCGGCTTTGCATGTGTAAACCGATGGTTTCCCATTGTTCCGGCGAGAAAGTGGATGGAGAAGGGGTATTGTGACAACGCTGACAGTTTTCTGTCCACAATTGTGCCCCCGATTTGGCTGCCACTTTCTGACTCACTTTGCAGCTATTCATGAACAACGTCATAACGGATACAAATGAAAGTATAACTACAACGGTTTGTGTTTTTCTTAATGGAAGCTTTTTCATGGCTATTCATTTTTATAGTTGAATAGAGAATTGAACAAATAAAGTGTTGGTAGATGTTTTGCCGGTAAACGCGCCTAAATCTTTGCTGGCAGTACTGTTACCCGTGTAGGACTCGTACGTTACTTTAAAAACAGTTCTCCAGTTTAACCAATAACTCAGCCCAACCGTTACAGCATGCTGGTCACTTCCAAAAGTGGAATTACCAGGCGTATTATACATAGTGTACCTTCCCGCAGCTTCTAAATTCTTTATAAAACTGTTGACATTGACCGGCCGTATAGAACATTGTGCAAAAGACGATACAGCGTGATTATTGAATGTATAAGTCTTCGTAGTATCAACCGGGTTTATATAATTTACATTGCTGACATTCTGAATATTGTATTGTGCTTTTATATTCAGCAAAACAGGATTGAAATTCTTTACGTAGTTTAAGTCAAAAGCATAAGCGTTTCCTTTCGCATCCTGTGTCACACTTCCCGGAGTGCCTACTTTTCCGAACATACCCGATACGCCTACCTCTAATGAAGCGTTGGAAAATGGAAGTAAGCCCACGCGGGCAGTTACGGTCTTGCCATTGTTATTATCTGTAATATTTCCACTCGTTAAAGTTCCATCCGGGTGTAGCTGGCTGCCATTGGTTAGGGCAATATCATAATTCATTTTCATGTCGCCTAAAGGGAATCCTCCTTCAGCTTCAATACCATAATCTGTTGGCGTCATACCCGCTATCCCCATTGGGTCTGTAGCTAATTTGTTGATCCATCCGGCCGCTAATCTTTTAGCGTAAGACCCAAAGGGTAAAACGAAATATCCCGCCCGCAAGATCAATCCGGGTGCAGCAAACCAGGATACATCGGCCCAGTTTACACTTAATCCATTGTTGTTGAAGGATGGCTCAAATTCCAGTAAGAAATTTTTCCCATGCCGCCATAAAAACATGGGGCTGAATTCATAGTGGTTTGCATCCGGGAAGCTATTGCCTTTTGAAACAGCAGAAATACCATTCAATGTATTGGTGGTTTTATAACTTGAAAATCCAATTGAGGTAAGTCCAGCTACCATAAAATGATCTTCTCCCGATCTTTTCTCAGCAACTTTTTTCTCAAGTGCTGCAATCCTGTCGAGCAAAGAAGAATCAACTACCGTTTGTTGCGCACCGGCTTTATTTTGAAAGAAGGTAATCCATGAGAAACAAATGAATATTTTCAATAGTAAGTATTGCTTTTTCATAAAATAAATTGTTTATAATGAAGCCTGTTACAAGGCATCAATCCGGATGCATCGTTGCCATAGCTAATGTTTAGACCCTTTAGATAATGTTCGGATATAGGCCACCAACTCCCATCGCTGCTTTTCCGTGAAAGCAGATTTGTATTGAGGCATCGGTGTTCTCCCTTCACTTATTTTATAGAATATATCTCCGTCTGTTTCACGCAGCATGATGATGGAACTATGATCAGCAGGTTTAGGATTTAGTGCAGCCGCTGCCGGGCCGTCTCCTTTACCTTTGTCTCCATGGCAAGGGGCGCAATTGGCTGTATATAAAGTTCTCCCCTCCTTTATTGCTGCCTGGTTATCGGCCATGGGATTATTGAGATTGATATATTCTTTGGGAACAAGCCAGGGTTTTGATTGTGCTGATAATTGACATAAAGGGATAATAGAAGCGAATAGCACAACCGTTATCAATTGAGCAGGTTTACTGCATAATGACCGGATATCCATAAACAATGTTTTTAAATCTGAATGAATGATTGTTCACGAAAACCGATATCAAAATTATAGTACGTATTGCTGCAGGTATATGATTGAAGTCAGCCGGGCGAATGATTTAAATTAACAGGTAGCTTATTAAAAGAAGAAGCACCCATTTGTCCGGGCGCTACTTCTTTTAATAAGCTATCTCTTTAGTATTTGTTGTGCGGCCTTGTTAATCGGCTATTTGTCAGCCCCATCGTTCTTTGCACGGGTAATAGCATAATTACCAATATTCGTTCCTACCTGTAATCCGATAGCACAATCTGACCGGTAGTGTATACCACCTGCCATCCTTGAAAAAGACGCTTCCTGTGCCATCGCAGTATAAGCATTTGCTCTTTCAGGCACAATGTATCCCAATATAGCTGCAGCCGCTCCGCTGAAAGTAGAGTGCCCGGAGATATAAGCAGGGAAATTGGGTATACCGGTTAATGTTTTAATGGCCGGGTTCATCTGTGTAGGCCTCGGATTAAAATAAAAGAACTTGGTATTCCAGCACACAATAGCTGCATCCATCAGGCTCATGTTCAGTAGCGCCATATCCCTGGCCCATCTTACTTCACTGAAATTTTTATTGATAAAATCTGCTGCGGCTATCGCATCCCAATGACCAGGAGGTGTATAAGTTCCTACCCCATCTGCCCAAAATTGCACAATCCTTATGTTTTCACGTGCAGGGTTCGTTATCAGCTCATGTATCTCTTCTGTTTCCTGTTTCATTTGCGCACTGGAAGTAGAAGGTGGTGCCGGAGGTCTCAATGCGCTGACAGTAGCGGTATCGAACAGGAAGGGCGTTACTTTTCCGAACAATGGTAACATGGGCGGCCGTTTCGGCACTTCCAGGCTATACCAGGGAGTCTCTCCCTTTGCAGTAGCAGTTGTTTCCAGGTTCGACCAGTCAGCCGGCGTACCCACTGCTTTTCCAGCATTATCTGTACGCGCCCTGGCAATAAACACTTGTGCCACCTGTCTCCCTAATGCTTCACCGGCAACGATATCACTCCTTGTTGCCGCACCCGCCATGATGGTAGCGGTTTCCTGCTCAGTGGCTTTTGCTTGTATAAAAGCAATTTCAGTGGGGAACAACAACTTCATCATTTCCGCTGTAACGCCTGCCAACACTGCAGCTTCAGAAGGATAAGAAGGCAGGTCCGTCTGTGATGCTTTGCTGATGACCGTATTATCTGTTTTATAAGGCGCTGGCCGGTTGTATAATTTTTTATAGTACCAGCAGGCTACCAATGCATCGTATTGCGCCGCACTGATATAAGCATAGGCCCTTGCTGCATATGGCGGATTGGCGAAGGGAAACAACGGATAGGCAAATGGGTTAGCAGCACTGGGTATCGGATACGTACCATCGGCATTCTGGTATGGTGGAAGATTGTATTTGGCTACCAGTTCACGCATCAATTCATTCCATCGCAACACACCCCCGGCAGCCCAGTACCTGATGCGGGCTTCCTGATCGCCCGTGAGGTTTTTCTGGTATCCTTTGATCTCATTCAGCTCGGCAACATATGCCGTAGAATTGATGGCGGCAGGCGCTGTTACCGCAAAAGTATCGGGCCTCGTCAGCAATACTGTTTTCCAGGTGCCTGCGTTGAGATCGATATTCTGCGGGTTCAGCGGCGCCAGGTTATCTGTTCTGCCTTTGACTGATTTATTACAACCGGCATTCATCAAAAACAAGAATGAACCGATTGTTATATAGTGGATTATTTTTTTCATGATAGGGTTATTTAGAAGTATCGTGTGATGGCTTTTGATTGCTGTGTTCTTTCTTTGGATGGAATGCAATGATGTAGAATACACCCAGGTTGTAACTCGTTGCCTGACCAACATTTCTTCCTGCCATCACATAGTTAGCGCCGCCTGTAAGGGAGAGCCCGTCTATTTTGGCAATCTCATACTTGCCGTTGATCCCTACAGTAGTAGCATTCATCTTATTACTGGGGAAAGGCATGTCGTTCTTACGAATATCAAAGCCGCCCAGTGTTTGCATGTTGGTAACCACTGCTTCGGCAATGAGTGGATGGCTACGGTAACCGGTTCGCAGTGAGAAGGCAGCCATATCGGGCATGTCTACTTTATTACTCTGCACCTGTGTGGTGGTATAGTAGGCTGTTCTGTCGATCGTAATATCATTCCGGTAAATATAGGTGGCTGAACCGGTTGCAAAGAAGCCCCCATGCTGGTAATCCAACATCAGTCTTCCTGAAAAAGTAGTGCTATGCAAACCGATGGACATAGGCAGAAAGTCTGCCGTATAGTTGGAAAGTGGTGTAGAAAAACCTCCCAATAAATACAATGAGAGATCATGTTTGCCGAATGTTTTTTCTGCGGCCAGCCATTTCAGCCAAACCGACAGGTCTTGTATACCTTTTTGCCCGTGCAGGGTCCCTGCTGAAGCCTTTGTTTGGATATAAGGTACCCCGAATAAAAAATTCAGGTGATCTGTGATGCCATAATTGCCCATCACTGCGTAACTGTTGGTGCTTACAGTGCCCAGGTTAAGGTTGTCTCTTTTGAAAGTACCTTCCCAATAATGATCCCAATTGCTGTGACCGTACATCAGTCCGGTACAGAAATTATGCTTGCTCATCATGATAGCGTCCTGGTCGGTTTGCGCCAGGAGTAAGTTGCCGGTGATCAGTAACAAGGCTAAGACAAAGAGTCTCTTTCGTATAAAGCAGCGTTCCATTGGTGTTGTTTTATTGATAGTAATCAGGATGATGCCGCAGGATA
This sequence comes from Hydrobacter penzbergensis, assembly GCF_900106985.1. Taxonomy (NCBI): domain Bacteria; kingdom Pseudomonadati; phylum Bacteroidota; class Chitinophagia; order Chitinophagales; family Chitinophagaceae; genus Hydrobacter; species Hydrobacter penzbergensis. The sequence goes on from NZ_FNNO01000007.1 coordinate 63,072, forward strand.
CCTGCTGCGGCATGTTAACAGCGATGCGTGCATGCACATAAGGGCATGCACGGCACATTTCATTTAATTAAGTTGATGAACAGATTGTTCTGCGTTGATCAGGAGCGATCGGTTTCCGGAGGCTGGTCTATTCTTTTCAGATGGTCATAGCTCGTCCAGTCATTCCAGTCCGGGCAATGCTCTATTAGTGAGGGATCATTAGCATAAAGAAAGGAAACAAATTCTTCCGTATAAAAATCCTGCACGGTGGATTTTGAAAGATGAGAACCATTGCTTTTTTTCAGTGGAAGCGAGGTTTCCGGATTGTTGGTGTTTTTCAGGTATGCTGTTCTCAGGTTGCGCAGGTTTGTTCTTTCGATATTCGGTATGCACAATAATTCCAGGCTATCATTATAAAAACGGCGCTTGACATAAGTATAATTGACACCATTGATCTCTACGTTTCCTCTGATCCTTTCATAATCCTGTGAATACTGATAAGGAAGATTTGCCTGCACTTTGATGCTGATGAGACCTGAAGTATTCACCCATTCCTCGTCGAGCTGGGCAGCAAGCCTGGATTCCGACCGGTTCTCAAACCAGGTAGCTATCAATGGATAGGCGCACCAGTTCAGCAACAGGGTTAGCAGCAATAGTATGGAAGCAAGCTGTTTCAATACTTTGTTAAGATAATGAAAAAAAATAAAACTCAACGAAAAAGGAGCATCAGCTACCTGATCTGTTAGCAATACATAAATATATATTACCGAGTTGGCTACTAAATCACATAATTCAGAAAATGTAAATAATTGACATATAATATGTTGTGAATTTTACGTGAGAACAATCAAATTAGTTGATGATAACCGTCAATATTAAGGACATGCTTCCGGAATAGATTTGTAGAACAAAATTTACGGATATGCGAGAAGATATTATGGGGCTCACCACATTACACGATCTCATAGATTTCGATGCCCGGAAATTGAACGGTGCTGAAAGACAGCTGGAAAATATATTGCCTGATTGGATAAGTAAAGCAAGTTCGCTGTCTCTTAAAAATGTATTGCAGCAATATCTTGACTTTGTCAAGGATAATATTCAAAAGATAAAAGCCTTTATCACTGAAGAAAAGATTGGATCGCTTTCCTGCACTAACGCTATCATGCAAGCATTTATATTGGAAACAAAGGAAAAAATGAGCAATTGCAACAACACCGAAATACGGGATGCTTGTTTGCTTTCAAGTATACAGGGCATCAATCATTACAAAATCAATATGTATGGTACTGTTGCTGCATTCGCAAAAGATCTTGGAAATGAAAAATCAGCAGTCGTTTTTCACCAGGCGAAGTTGAATGAAGAGCAAATTGATAAGATGCTCTCAAAACAGGCTGAACAGGCTATCAATATGAATGCAGCCAATCCTATTTTATTGTCAAATAAGAATCGCTGATCGGTCTTATTAATTGTTATTTGTGTACAATTTTTTGGATTTAAAATATATAAAATGCTGGGTGAATTAAGCAAGGAAAAAATAGAAAACATACTTTCCAGCCAGGTGGTGGGCAGGCTAGCCTGCAGTGATGGTAATCAACCCTATATTACACCGGTGACTTACATCTTCGATGGAAAATATATTTACGGACAAAGTAACGAAGGGAAGAAATTAAGCATACTCCGGAAAAATCCAAATGTCTGTTTTGAAGTAGATGTGGTAACAGACATGAGAAACTGGCAAAGTGTGATTGTTTATGGAAAATTTGAAGAACTGAAAGATGAAATGGCCAGGAGCGCCAGGGCTATTCTTTTTGAAAAGGTATTTTCATTAATGACCAGCAGCACCATTCATCCTCATGAACATGGGGTAATATCAGTGATTGACGACAGTAACCGGGTTAAGTACATAATGTACAGAATTGAGATTTCGAAAGTAACCGGCAGATTTGAAAAACAGTAAATATTAAACTTCACCATATGAAAGAGTCAGCAATTTACCCTGGTGAATATATCCTGCTTCCTGAATTGGAAGTTTTTTTACTTGATACTAAACCAGCGGCTCCGGCGAATGTGACAATGCCTCCGATCAATATGACTGAGACCGAAGACTGCTTTAACATAGAAATATCTTTGCCAGGAGTAAAAAGAGAAGATATATTCATTCATATGCACAACAATACATTGTTTTTGTTTGTATTGATGAAAAAGATAACAAAAGAAAAGAATGAAAGGTCGAGGATGCACGAATTTGACTCCAATACATTGAAACGTCATATTCCGCTGCCTTCCAACGTAGACCCGGGATTCATGAGTGCGGAATACAGGCAGGGTATCCTGCAACTCTATATTCCCAAAACCACCCAACAATCGACAGATAAGGACATGCAGGTGATTGTTTATTGAATGCATTTTCGTTTGTACAGTTATTTTCACTGATGAATCTCATCACATGCACTGATGGAAATCGTTTGCTGTGCTTTTTCAGAAAAATAAATTTGTTCTGAAATTATCTATTCAATAATCAAAATATAAAATTATGGGAACACAAACACTTGCAAGGCAATCAGAAAGAAAGCCTTCATTATTTGATGATTTTTTCAAACCATGGAATGAATGGTTCGGCAATGGTGGTTCCTGGGGTCGTACGATGGATGTCCCCGCAGTGAATATTTCCGAACAAAAAGACGAATACCTGGTATCGCTGGCCGCTCCCGGCATGAAAAAAGATGATTTCAAAATTGATGTTGATGGCAACATCCTCACCATCAGTTCCGAAAAAGAGGAAAGCAGGGAAGAAAAAGAAAAGAAATTTACCAGGAAGGAATACAGTTATTCGTCGTTTAGCCGCAGCTTCACTTTGCCGGATGAAGTTAACAAAGAAAAGATCGAAGCAAAGTATGAAGATGGAATTCTTAAAGTCTCCCTGCCTCACAGAGAGGGAGCAAAAATGCCACAGGCGAAACATATCGCCGTGAAATAAGCCTGCTATTGTAAGGTTTAGAGCCCCGTCTCTCAGGGGTGGCGGGGCTTCTTATATTAACATTTATTGTATGACAGAACTAGATCTCTGGTTGGATTCTTATGATGATATTTATTCTGATTTTGACAGCCGGCATTACCTCAAACGAAGAATATCAGAAGATTTCCTGTATGAATTGCGCAGAGAAATGAAATACAAGGAACATAACGCTGAAGGCCTGTTCCTTTTGCTACCGCAGGAACAAAGGGATGAGGAATCAGAAAAAGTTATTGTAAGCAGCCTTGGCGATTTTTTCAGGCGCCAATTTCTGTTTCATCAGTACAAATGCCGGGGTAAACTGAGAAATGGCATTTTAACCCTATTAAGTGGGATAATGATCATTCTTCTTAATTCCTGGACCGATTTTCCTCTTTCTCCTTCCCATGTCATTGTTAGTATTAAAGCCCTGCTGGAACCAGCCGGCTGGTTTTTAATTTGGGCCTCTTTTGATTTTCTTTTTTATGATTTTACAAGGCTAAAAAATGAAAGGGATTTCTACAAGCTGTTAAGTAAAATACATATTTATTTTAAATCGGCCTGAGTCAACTTGTTTTCAATATCTAGTTATTAGAAAAATAATAACACTGTGAAATTCAGGGTAATCATATTCATCATTTTACTGTCGAGCTATACGTCCTATTCGCAAATTACTCCGGACAGGCTGCGAAATTTTATTTTTAACGGGCAATCCACTCCCGGATCGATCCCCCCGTATCCGGCTGAAGTCATAACATTTTACGAAAAACTGGGCTTTAAAACGGCATGGATACAACAAGAAAATATTGAGGATAGAAATTTTTTGTTAACCGTGCTTAAGCAGTCGGCAAATTGGGGCCTGCAAGATGAATACTATGCGTCTGACTTCCTTGAAGAATTTTGTAATGGGCATCTTTTATTACGAAATGCCGATGATTCTATGCAAAGAGAAATCAGAATTACCGGCATAGCTATTCATTTTTACAGGAGCATTGCATTCGGCAATATCATGCCACAACTTCGTTACGACGGGCTTGACTATCAGCCCGCATGCTATGATATTCCAGTATTATTAGCCAATGCCATTAAGACGAAGTCTATACAACTATTAAAAGAGCAGCTTACCCCACCTCTGGTCGAGGTTAATACCCTGGAAAATAAAATAAAACAACTCAATGCCAGGATGTCTGAAGGCGATTTTAAAGAGGTGGTCATAGCGTCCAATAAGGTTAATTCAAATAATACTGCGCTGGTACTTAAACTCTATCAATTGGCAATTTTGGATTCTGTCAGTACCCATCTGCCTGAAACTTCATTGAAAAAAGCAATCCGGGAGGCGCAACGCCAGTTTAATTTATTATCCGATGGGATGCTTCGCTCAACTATTTTGGAACAATTGAACGTGCCGCTGTACAAAAGATTACAACAACTCAGCCTCTCCATTAATTATTACCGATGGCTGTATTGCCTTATCCAGGGCCGGACAGTAATTGTTGTAAATATCCCAGCCGCATATATGAATGTATACCGGGACAACCGGTCCATCCTGGAAATGAGAATGGTACTTGGAAAAACGTCTACCCCAACCCCAACGCTCGCAAGTAAGATCAACAAAGTGATTCTATATCCTTACTGGCATGTTCCAATTAGTATTGTTGCCAAAGAGCTATTGCCCCTGATCAAGGCAAATCCTGCATTCATTCGTGTCGGTAATTTCCAGGTATTGAACAGTGCGGGGAAAATCATGAACCCTTACAAAATAAAATGGCAGGCTTTAAACGTCAAAAATTTCCCATATACCATTCGCCAAAGTACCGGATGCGATAATGCATTGGGGCTGCTAAAACTGGAGTTTTATAGTCCTTTCGGTGTTTATTTGCATGATACCCCATTCAAAAGTGCCTTCATGCTGAATAAAAGGTATTTCAGTCATGGGTGCCTGAGGATGGAAAATCCCATGGAACTGGGTCGGCTTGTTTTAAAAGCCCATCATTTGGCAATTGATACACTTGAACAGAAAGGCTGTCTCATAAACCATTCCCCAATAGCCGTACCTGCAGATGACCCCATGCCCGTGATTGTATGGTATAACCCGGCAGGGTGCGATTCAACCGGCAGAGTCCGGTTTTACGAAGACATTTATAGAAAATTTCACTGGGAAGAAAAATCAGCAAAAAAATTAGTTGAATAAATTTTCAAGTTTCTCTTGATTAAGAATACTGATTCGACCATCATGTATATCGATCAGCTTTTCATTTTTGAAATCACTGAGCGTTCTTATGAGAGACTCTGTAGCAGTACCTGCCAAAGTAGCCAGGTTTTCACGGCTGAGGTCAATGTCGAAATTATCGTTGCTATTTTTCCTATATTTTGCCTGGATCAGCAAAAGCGCATCTGCAACCTTTTTCCGGAGGGAATTGTAGGCGAGGTTTAAAAGTTGGCTTTCTTTTTCCGAAATGTTCTTCGCTAATAACTGAATAAATTTTCTGGCAATTTCAGGGTTCTTGTTAATTAATTCGTCGAAATCCTCTTTGGGTATTACTGCCAGTTCCGCTTCCTCCAACGTCTCAGCAGTATCCTTATAGACAGATTTCTCTAAAAGAGCAACATGCCCAACAAAATCCCCGGTACTGAACAGATCGGTTACCAGCTCTTTGCCATCCTTATTGGTTTTATATGCCTTTACTTTTCCCTTTACAATATAATATAGCCGGTTGGGATGATTGCCTTCGGAATAGACAGTTTGTCTTTTCTTATACCGGTTGATATCCCTGCCCTCAGTGAATGCCATCAATTCCTTTTTGCCGGATGATGCTTCAAGAAGCTGCCTGATGCCGATCATGTCCGCATTGAATTCCTGTTTCAATAAATCCAGCTTCTTGATACGGCTACTGACTGCATTCAATAGTTCTGTCCCATCAAATGGTTTTATAAGGTAATCGTCTGCCCCTAGTTCCATTCCTTTCCGAAAGTCGTCACGCTCAGCCTTGGCAGTGAGAAAGATAAATGGCGTATTCTTGATTTTCTCATTATTTTGAATAGCATGAAGCACTCCATATCCATCAAGCTCAGGCATCATAATATCGCAAATAATTAAGTCTGGCTTATTTTCGATCGCTTTAATTACTCCTATTTTTCCGTTTTCAGCCGTAATCACCATATAATTTGACAATTCCAATATTTCTGAAGTATTACTTCTGATATCTTCGTTGTCTTCAATGATTAATATCTTTTTCATGATGATTGGTTTTTGCGTTAAAGATTAGTATAAACTCTGTACCTTCCTGCAATTCGCTTTTACATTCGATAGAGCCATTCATCAATTCCGCATATTTAGATACGATGTGCAACCCAAGGCCTGTTCCCTGTATACCGGTAACATTGGTTCCCCGGAAAAACCTTTCCATCAAATGCTTTTGATCATCATTCGAAATGCCAATACCCCGATCTTTTATTGAGAAAACAAAATGATGATCATCAGAATATGTCTTGATGCTGATAAAACTTGCTTCCGGCGAAAATTTGCTGGCATTCGAAACCAGGTTCATTATAATATGTTTCAGCAAAGAGGGATCTAATAAAACCATAGGGTTGCCATCATGATCATAATCAAGTACCTGCCCTTTCTTCAGGTTGTTTTTTATTTCTTCCATTACCGATTCGACCAGTTGTTGAATATCAAATTCAGCATATTTAACATGAATTTTTCCTTCTTCAATTTTATCAACGCTTAAAAAATCGTTTAAGATGTCGTTCAACATATTTGCAGATGAAATAATACGCTTCAGGTGCCTGTTCCGCTTTGACTGTTCATTGTCAGCATTGTATTGCTCTAATAAATAGACCGATGAGAGTATGGTGCTTAAAGGAGTTCGAAATTCATGAGAAGCCATAGAGACAAACCGGGATTTAAGTTCACTCAACTCCTTCTCTTTTTCCAGCAATCCGGAAAGCTCTTCCTTAGACAATTCCAATTGTTGTATAGCGGTTTTGAGTTCTTTTGTTCGTTGTTCAACAGTTCCTTCTAATTCATCATTGAGCTTTTTAATTTCTATTTCTGTCTTTTTTCGGATAGAGATATCGCTCACAAAAGCTATGATGCAGTGTTCGCCGTCTCTTATATAGTTGCTCAGGCTTACTTCCATAGGGAATTCGGTTCCATCTTTTTTAACCGCAAATAAATCCATGCCAACTCCCATAGGCCTGTTCTTCGGATGGGCTCTATATCGATCTCTGTGCTGTAAATGTTTAGCATGATACCTTGTTGGAATGAGCATCTCTATCTTTTTATTTAATACGTCTTCCTTACTGTAACCAAAAAGCATTAAAGCAAACAGGTTAATATTGATAATCTCTCCACGGCTATTTATTTCTATTATACCCATGCTGGCGTGCTCCAGTAATGCATCGAATCTTTGCTTATCCTGCGTAATCATTCGTTCGGTTTCTTTTACACTATTAATTTTGTCAATTACAACGATATAATAAATACTTTCCTTATTCTTAAATAGACTGATCGACAGTTCTCCCCAAAACGGCCGCCCTTTTTTAGATATATATTCTGCCTGCTCACAAAAAAAACCTTCCTTCTCTGCTATGGTAATACGGTTTTTTACCTCATCATCTGTAAGTTCGATTTTCCTGAGTTGATTTATTTGCATCATATCCATTTTGCCAGGCGGATCAACTTCAAACAACCTAAACCAGGCGTCATTACGAAATATGATTTTTGCAGTATCTTTTTCTACAATGGCGGCGCCTTCTTTTATACTATTACACAGTGTTATCAAGAAATCATTTTTTGCAATTTTCATACTGGGAGCCGGGGCTTGCATACAGGCATTTATTTAGTGTCGACAGCGGTGAAAGCACCACCAAATTACTCAACTACAATAAATAATCCTATGCCAGTTACTCCCTCCAACGAGTCTTTGGTAAGAGATTAAATACCAATCACTTAAAAAATAAAAAACCACATCCTGTGCAAGTATTCATTTTTCAAACCAACTCATTACTTTTTTCTGGATTTCGTCGGTTGCCTTTTTCATCTTCTCAGTGATCAATTGATAAAACCATTTCGAAAAGAAACCTGTGTTACTTTTTATTTTCTCTTCGGAGGAAAATATTTGATCAAGTTCATTTTTAACCGTCAAATTTTCTTTGAAATCACGCCAATCGTAGTGAATAGACTTTTCCAATTCATCCTTTCTCTGCCTCAGGTTCTTTTTTTCTTGCGGAGATCATTAGTATTTTTAATCTTCTTCATCACTTCGTTCGTTGGATAATTGTTTCAATATTGCATTCATAATGGGAAAACGAAGCAGTTGTTCTTTGGTGAGCCAAATAACCAGTCCTGCTACAAAATACAAGCCTGTAACAATAAGGAATCCACAATATAACTGCCCAGTCCATTTACCTAAAGCAAAAGCCAGCGCAATACTTATAAAGACGACAAGAAGCAGGTACAGAATCGAAACTATTGCAACAGCAATAAAAGCTGCTACCATCCCGGACGCCTCTCAATTTAACGGCATTTATGCGGTTATTGATATACTCTTTTATGTGACCGGTCAGATCATCGGCTTTTCAAACATTTAACCCACTTTAATGTTTAATAAAAGGATTATTGATTTCAGGATGATGGTATTGATATAGATACAAGCTATCTATCGGTTGGCGCATATTAAATGACAATACTCATGAGGGCTCATGATCATCATCATATTCAAAGACAGATTATTGTGTAAGAAGTAAATATAAACGATCGGCATCTCTCTTGTGGCACAACTCGGTTCCGGGGTTCATGGTGGCAGCGGTGCCACAAGCTACGCCATATTGCAATGCCTGTTTCAGGCTGCTTCTATTTGCCAGACTGTACACGATACCGGCAACCATACTATCGCCGGCCCCTACAGTACTTTTTACCTTCACCTGGGGAGGCGTTACACTATAGGTCTCATCCCGAGTAACCAGGATAGCTCCGTCTCTACCCAGTGAAACTACGATCACCTCGCATTGGTATTGCCGAATAACCTCCTTTGCTGTTTTTTCAACCTGGTCAATTTTGATTTTGGGTACTCCAACCAATGTACCTAGCTCAGCTAAATTTGGTTTGATCAGGTAAGCGCCCAGGGTAACGGCTTCTTTTAATGCATCTCCGGATACATCAACAATAAGTTTTGCGTTTTTCTTTTTAGCACTTCGTGCTAACTGTGCAAAAACAGTAGCGGAAACACCTGGTGGCAGACTCCCGCTTAGAACAATAAAGCGAACATCCGCCGTTTCATTCAGGGCATTAAGGCATTGTTTCCACTCGTTCTTGCTCAATTTTCCGGCAGGCATACCCAACCGGTACTGATTGCCCGTACCCTCATCCTTGATGATGAAATTCTCTCTTGTTTCATTAGCAGTATCGATAATAACGGTATGAATGTTTTCTTTTTCAAGGAGGTGAGCAAGAAATTTACCTGTACAGCCGCCAGACGGTAATATGCAGGTTGCATTTCCCCCTATCTTTTTTATCGCCCTCGCTACATTGATACCTCCTCCGCCAGGCTCCAGTTTTATTTTTGAGCAACGTAGTTTATTCTCGGGAATTAAGGCGGGAATTGATGCGCTTTTGTCTATACAGGGGCTGAAAGTAATGGTAACTATGAAAGACATAAAGATCAAATTGCTTTGAGCCTTAATTCATGTTTATTGATTTTCCCTTTTTTCCAGCAATCGATATTATAAAAGGTGGTTGCTGCAATATTGGCCAGCGCTTCGTTTGTCGCAAACGCCTGGTGTGGAGTAATGAGTACATTGGGCATATCCAGTAATTTCTTCAACAGAGGATCTTCCAGGTTTTTTCCTGAAAGATCATTAAAAAAGAGGCCCCTTTCATTTTCATATACATCGGCTCCATAGTAACCTATCTGACCGCTCTCTAATCCTGCAATGACATCGGCGGTATTCACGCAACCACCACGGCAGGTATTTATAAGCATGACGCCGCGTTGCATGAGGTCAATGAATTTCTTATTGATTAAATATTTTGTCTGGGGTGTAAGACAAGTGTGGATGCTGATGATATTAGATTCACTGCATAACCTCTGAAGAGAAACGTACTCAAATCCATATTGTAGTTTCAGTTTTTCGTTCTCCAGGATGTCGTGTGCCAATAGATGACATCCAAATCCATGCAATATTTTAATCAGTACACCGCCGATTTTACCAACCCCGATGACACCGATGGTTTTGTTGTGCAGATCAAATCCTATCAGGTCAGAAATAGTGAAATTATGCAGATGCACTTGCTTGTCTGAAAGAATAATTCTTCTGTTCAGAGATAATATCAGCGCAACAGTATGTTCGGCAATAGCATATGGAGAATAGTCGGGTACATTAGCTACTCGTATTCCCAATTCCGCCGCTTTCTTCAAATCTATGTTGTCGTGCCCGGCAGCACGGATAGCAATAAATTTTACTCCGTTTTGATGCAATCTTTTCAATACATCCGCGGAGCCGTCGTCTGCTGTAAAAACACTGACTGCATCATAGCCATCCGCTTCATCGGCAGTTTTCAACGATAATGGCGTTTCTGTAAATGAAATATCATTATGAAGCAGATTAGCCTTTAATAGATAAGACTGCTCGAAATCTTTTGTGCTGTAAAAAAGTGTTCTCATTTTAACGGATTCTATTCATGAATGGCCACAACAGGTACATGCGTATGAAGTACGAGTCGTTTTGAATGGCTGTATTGAAATATTTTACTGATAAGACCGTGTTTTTTGGGAATGATGATGAGTAAATCAAGCTTGTTCACTTCTGCAAATTCAGCAATTCCCTGCTCAACGGCCGGTTTATTGATGAAATGGTACTTAGGATGCATCTCGCCAAGCATTTCCTGCAACAGGCCGGACTCCGCTATGGTTTCAGAGCTGAGTGCCTCTTTGGTTTTATCGCTTACATGCAATACATGCAGTTCTGCCTGGAATTCTTCAACCCATTTCTGGATCTCTTTTACTCGCACTGATTCTATCACTTCTCTGAAATCGCAGGCGAGCCCGATTTTCCTGATGTTTTTGAATTTTACCAACGGTGGCACAATCAATAGTGGCCATTGCACCTGCTCTAGGGCGCCGGTTGTTTTGCCGCCAAATAAAAAGCGCTCGATTCCGTTGGCGGTTCCTGCTCCCATCACTACGGCAAATGGCTTAATGGTTGCACAATAAGTTGTTAACTTGGAAAGCACACTACCCATCTCTATTTCATTATGGATAATTGTTTTTCCTCCTGTTCGGACTAATAATTTTTCTTTGAGCTTCTCCATCTCCTGTTGTACCTCCTCTTCTATTAGTTCAGTGCTATAGGGGGGCATAGGTACTTCTCCTACAGGTATGGGAATGGAATAAACGTGAAACAGCGTCAACCGGGCGCTAAGCATGCAAGCCATGTCGGCTGCATAGTCCACAGCATTAAGGGAAACCGGTGAAAAATCGGTCGGAGCAATAATCGTTCTCATATTAATAAAATTTAATCAGTGCAATATGATGGTAATCTTTCAACAGGTCATTATCTACAAACTCCACATCGCCGCCGTGTTCAAGCACTGCTTGTATTACTTCATCTACTGCATCCTTGATGGTTGAAAATTTATTATAGGGTTTAGAGGGCATATAGATGGCCCCATTACTGCTGCCACGCTGCGCCGCACACATATAGTCCTTTTCAACCACGAGCAAACGTCCATTCCGGCCCCTGGCTTCCTTCCATACCTCTCTTATTCCAATGCCTAATTTCTTTCTGCCGGCAGCGTCTTCTAACTGATTCAACAAGTCTTTTTGAATTATTCTTTGCCAATCTTCCATATATGGCTCGAGGACCCCTGCCAGCTCCTGTACCGGGGTATCTTCATAATTTCCATGTATATATTGAACAACGGCTTTTGAGTGCCTGGTGAGGCTTTTAAAATGCCCCGATATCCTTTTAGGTCCTAACAAAAAAAGAGGTAGTCGGTAGGCATTGAGGATCAACTCCAGCGTATTATCGATATGATGGAGGAACTTATCCATCACTATTTCTTTACGGCTGGAAGCGTCTGAAAAATTCGCCACCTTTTCCGGAATGTCATTTATATAGGCGTATATCGATTCAGGAGCGTCTGATAAGATTTTGACAAGCGTATTAGATTTGCCTAAATACACCTTGCTTTGCTTGCCACTGATAATCAAAACAAGGTATTGACGCAACTGCTTTTTGCTGTATACCAGGTCGCGTATTTCAAAAGAATCGCTGACGATAACTTTTTGCATAACAGGTATAGCGAGGTATAATACTTTCTCAAATACAGGCGATAGATATAGAGCAATACTTTTTTTGTTTGTACTGAAATTCAAATTGGCTATCAATGTTTTTAGTTTATCCATCATTAACTCAACCATTTCGGCGGGATAATTATTCTTCAGCTCCTGTTCCACTTTATCGGTAGCAAGTTTCAATGAATATGTCAATTCTGATTTCGCGTTCATTCTAGGATCAAAGGGCAAAATAATTGACACAGCTGGACGATAATAAATCGCTCCCATTACTTCGCTTAGTGCTGGTGTCATAACAGGATTCATAGTATACGGTTTAAGAAAACAAAGCTAACCTTGGGCATCCCCTGAAATCATGACCAGCATCATCAAAATATTTGATTGTTCTCAGGTAATAATATTCGGCAACAGTAAAACTTTCGCCGAGATAGTCATTACATGACAAAGATTAGCCATTAAGCTGCACCTGGTCAGCTTTTATGATATCACCTATTGGTAGTTTTGGAACGCTAATCAAAATAATATGAGAAAGATATTAATAGCATTTGACGGAGTGCATTACTCAGATTCTGCTCTTTCATTTGCCGCCAAACTAAATGAAAAGGCGCAGGTGCTGATTGCCGGTGCCTTTTTGCCCCAAACGAATATTGCTAATTTGTGGCTTTATTTTGGAACTGGTGTATCAGGGAAGGAATTGCTTTCCCTGGCTGGGGAGGATGAAAAGGAAGCAATACAAAAAAATATTACTCGTTTCGAACATTATTGTATTGATCATGGAATTGAATACAGGGTTCACAAGGATTATTTAGATTTCGCTATTCCGGAATTAATAAAAGAATCACGGTTTGCAGATCTCCTGATCATCAGCAGTGAATCTTTTTATGCAAGCATAAAAAATGAGCCGAATGAATACCTGGAAGAAACCCTGCATGATATTGAATGCCCGATCATCCTTGTCCCGGATCAATTTGAATTTCCCGCTTGTAATATTCTTGCTTATGACGGAGGGGAATCTTCTGTGCATGCTATTAAACAATTTTCCTACCTTTTGCCGGAACTAACAAGCAATGAAACAATGCTGGTTTGCGCAAATGATAATGTAAACGAGCCGCTGCCAGATGAACTGAACATGGCCGAATTGGCTGCCCGGCATTTTAGCAGTTTCAGTTTGCTCAAATTTGAGCCGGATCCCAAAAAATACTTTAATACATGGCTGAGTGAAGAGAAAGCTGCTATTCTTGTAAGTGGCGCTTACGGACGGTCATCTTTATATCGTTTGTTTCATAAAAGCTTTATTGCAGAAACCATAAAAGAGCATCAAATCCCGATTTTCATTGCACATAAATAATATGGACAATTTCTCCATTTCTTCATTGCCGATAGAACAATTGTATATCGAGCTGCAATCTTCTGCAGATGGTCTCACAGCAGAACAGGCTTCAAAACGAAATAGAGAAAGACTTAAATCAGATAAACCCGAAACCAGGTTCAGAAGGGAGTTACGGATACTGCTTCGACAGTTTCTTAACCCATTAGTGCTGCTATTGGCGATTGCAGTGATTCTGGCAGCCATTTTAGGCGAATCATCAGATGCATTCATCATCCTTTTTATTCTTATGATAACCGGCCTGGTGGGATTCTGGCAGGAAGCAAATGCCGGACGGGCTTTTGAGAAGTTACGAAAAATGATTGAGAACAAGCATGATGTTTTGCGGGAAGGCCGGGAAATTCAGGTAACATCGCAGCAAATTGCATCTGGCGACATTTTGTTGCTTAAGGCTGGCGATATTATTCCGGCAGATTGCAGGATTGTTGAAAGTAACGAACTTCATGTTAATGAAAGCACATTGACAGGAGAGTCTTACCCGGTTGAAAAAATGATTGGAGAAGTGCCGGATAATGCCTCTTTGACAAAAAAACATAATTGTTTATGGCAGGGGACTAATGTAGTGAGCGGAACTGCCAAAGCATTGGTAGTGCAAACAGGAAACCAGACTTATTTTGGGAAGATGGCACGTAGCCTTGCACAAACCCCTGAAACAGCATTTGAAAAAGGCATCAGGCGTTTCGGTTATTTTCTTTTACACATCACTGTTATTCTTTCACTTGTAATATTGATAGCCAATCTGTACTTTAAAAGGCCTCTGTTTGGCTCTGTTCTGTTTTCTCTTTCCCTGGCCGTTGGCATGGCGCCGGAACTACTGCCCGCTATAATGACTTTCGTTATGTCGGCCGGGGCGCGGCGAATGATGAAGAAAAAAGTTATTGTAAAAAAGCTGTCTTCCATCTTCAACTTTGGGGAAGTGAACATATTATGTACCGACAAAACAGGTACAATTACAGAAGGAAATATAAAAGTAAAAGGCATAGTTGGCATAAATGGAAAAACAAATAACCAAATACAGGTTTATGCATGGTTAAATGCCTCTCTTCAGAATGGATTTACCAACCCTATTGATGAGGCTATTAGCTCATTAAACTTTAATCTGCCAGGATATGATAAGATCAACGAAGTACCATATGATTTCATACGCAAACGACTTAGTGTTGCAGTTGAGTACAATACCCGGCGTTTTTTTATTACAAAAGGGGCCTTTGTTAATGTACTGGATGTATGCAGTCAGTTCCAATCAGAAGATTTGCAGGTAAAGCCGCTTGATGATTCAATCCGTCAAAAGATTGAACAACAGTTTGTCTTTTACAGCAAACAGGGTTATAGGACACTGGGACTTGCCTATAAGGAATTAATCGGCAACAAAGTGAGCCGGCAAGACGAACAGCAGATGACCTTTCTTGGGTATATTTTGCTGGAAGACCCTCTAAAAGAAACCACACAGTCATCTATCGAAAGATTAAAACAATTACAGATCAAAACCAAAATCATTACCGGTGATAATCAGCATGTTGCACTGAATATCGCCCGAGAAATTGGGATTGAAAATCAGATCATTCTCTCTGGCGAAGAAATGAACAGTCTCTCGCCCGAATCCTTAATGGTTAAAGTGGTAGAAATTGACGTTTTTGCAGAAATTGAGCCACAGCAGAAAGAGCTTATTATTAAGGCATTACAGAAATCTAAGTTCACTGTAGCTTATATTGGCGATGGTATCAATGATGTAGCTGCCATCAACGCCGCAGACATTGGCATTTCAACGAATAATGCAGTTGATATTGCAAAGGAGGCAGCTGATTTTGTCTTATTGGATAAGGACCTGGGCGTAATTGCCGATGGTATTGATGAGGGAAGAAAGTCCTTTGTCAATTCGATGAAATATATTTTCATTAATACCGGCGCTACATTCGGCAATATGCTCGGCCTGGCCGGAGCTTCTTTATTATTACCTTTTCTGCCTATGCTGCCCAAGCAAATCCTGCTTATTAATCTGCTCACCGATGTCCCTTTTCTAACCATAGCTTCCGACAACGTGGATGCTCAACAATTGGAAAAGCCCGGTAGTTGGGATATTAAAATGATCCGGAATTTTATGATCATCTTCGGCTTGCACAGCACTATATTCGACTTCCTTACCTTTTACGTCTTATATGTTCATTTAAAGCTTACAGACATTGCATTTCAGACCGGCTGGTTTTGGGAGTCAACCATTACCCAACTATTGATTACATTCATTATCCGCACCCGAAAACCCCTTTTTAAAAGTGAGCCGGGGCGGTTATTGCTCATAACAAGTATTATATCCTTAGCTATTACTATCTTACTCCCCATTTCACCTTTTGCCGGAATGTTGGGTTTTGTTGCTGGCAACTCTCAACAGCTATTATTCCTGTTTATTATCCTGGTAGCTTTTGTTGTAACTGCAGAGATAACAAAAATCATTTTCTTCAGATTCGGCAGTAATAACAGGTCTATAAAGCAGACTTAACCAGATCTGGTAGTTTATGTTCGTTTGCCAACTCAATTTCGTCCCTACCTTCTCTTAATTCAGGCGGAATATATTTCATACCAAACCGTTCATAAATACCTTGTTCGGTTTTGCCTGCTAGCTTTTCACCGGTTTTTACATCAAACAATCCATATTCATTGAGTTTCCATCCCTTCTCCTTTGCCAATAATCTTAATTTGAGGGTATGCTCTTTGGAGCCTGTGAAATACAGTAGGGCTGCTCCATACTCATCCACTTGTACAAGTCTTATGTCTACCTGTATATGGTTCTGCTTCAACAGAAAACTTACTTTAGTGTCGCCGCTTACCAGTATTCTTTCAATCTGTCCAATTTCTTTGATTCTATTTGTGATTCTTTTCCAATCCTGTTTTTGCGCACAAATCACCATATCGATATCACCTATTGTCTTCTTTCCTCTTCTCAGGCTTCCTGCCAGATCAGCCTTTACTATCCCATTTATTTTTTGGATTGTTTCAAGCAATTTAGTTCCTGCTTTCAGTCCGGTTGATAGCGGCACTCTTTCTTGTCCGGTCTTATATAGTTTCAAACCCCTCATCAGGTTTTCTAGTTTCTTTTCTCCTAATCCCTTGGCATCTTTCAATTTTCCGGATTCAATGGCCAAAATCAGGTCTTCTTTATTGCTTATATCGAAGTTTTCATGAAGTAGTTTTACAGTAGCAGGGCCAAAACTTGATATATTCATCAATTCCAACAGGCCTTTAGGGACTTCCCTCTTTAACCTTTCAAAGGCCGCAATTTTTCCAGTTCCCAGGTATTCAATAATCTTTTCTGCTATGCTGCTGCCAATATTATTGAGCCGATTCAACGATTTCGCATTGGCAGCATATATGCTTATATCATTTTTCAGGCTTTGGATGGTGCCCGACGCATTTTCATAAGCTGTTGAACGAAACCGTTGTTCGGGTCCCAAATACCGATAGCAGCCTGCCATTTGATGAAAGATATCAGCCAATTCCTGGTTGCGGGTTTTATTTGTCACAATCTGCCGCATCATTCAAGTACAGGACTCTGTAGTCTTTTAAATTCGCAGGTCATTTTCCACGCTGATAACGCCAGGGGCGTTCCACGCAGCAAGCTCCGCATCTTCTTTTTCGGCAAGTGAACGGACTTTTCCGCTAAGAACAACCTTGCTGCCGATAGTTTGCACAATTATGTTTTCAGCATCAACAGTGGCGCTTCTGTAAAGCGCTTCAATTATTTTTTGGTGAACACCAGAAGCAGTAAGCTTTGGTTTTATTGTTATCAGGTTCAAAACTGATTTTACACCGGTCAAATTTTCGATCGTTGATTTAACATTTGTGCGCTGGTACTCCCATTCCACTTCGCCTTCCAGTTGAACAACCCCATTTTCCACTTTTATTTTGATCTTCTCTTCCTGTATACTGGAATTCCATTTGAGTGCATTCAACACTGCTTCGGCGATTTCGGAATCGGATTTCTGAAATGAAGGAAAAACGCGCAACTGGATATCTTCAGCTACTGCTTTTACGCCGGAAATTTTTTTTACATCTTTTTCAGCAGCCATTTTTTTTGCGTAGCTGTTAACTTGCCCGGAAAGAGTTACAATTCCGTTCTTAACAGTTACGCCGATCTCGGCTGCATTGAGGGAAGGGTCCCATTTCAACTCTTCCATTACATCTTTTTGAATTTGAATATCAGTTTTCATAAGTAAAATATTTGAATGATTTAATGTTTATTATTTCGGAAAAATTATTTCCGAATTGTAACAAATGTATTCTAGTATTCATTTTTCCTTAATGACGTCAATTACATAATAGGGTGATATTCGTCATTGATTTAGCCGAATACCAGCGCTACCTTACTTCATGATTTTATTCACTCATCAGTAAAAAGAAATTCTATGTCAATCTTAAAAGTTATTGAAGTAATGGCTGACTCCAGTAAAAGTTGGGAAGATGCCGCGCAAAAAGCAATTACCGAAGCGGGTAAAACGCTGAACAATATCCGGTCCATTTATGTTAAGGATCATAGCGCAACTGTAAACAAGAATAAAATTGTAGACTACCGAATCACCGCCAAAATCAGCTTTGAGATTGAAAAGAAACATGGGTAATAAAGCAGGCTATTGTTAGAATTAAATTGTAGCTCTGTTTTATTCCTTATTTAATATGAGCAATAAACAAGGGCACCTGTAATTCCTTCATAATCATGTCAGCCATGCTGGGACGTAACCAATTACTTATCATTCCCCTGCTATAGGCTCCTAGTACCACAAGGGTATGATTGCCAGCCCGTTTCAGATAGGTATGAATTTTTGTTTCAGCTGAACCCTTTAAAATGGTATAAGATACTTCTGAGAAATGACGTTTCATAAACTCTTTCATCAATGCATTGTCTGGTAAATGCAAACTGTCATTTGTCCCTTTCACACTGACAACTTCAGTCGGTTTCTGTTTTAATGATGCTAGTATGTAACTGAACATTTTTATAGCATAAACAGACGATGCTTCCCCATTATAGAGTAGGACAACCTTATCGATTGGCTCAAAATGATGAGGCACCATTAACACAGGGCACTTTGTTTGACTGAGCAGATCGTTAATAAATTCACTGGGAATCTTTTCGGTATAAGCCGTTAAAGTTTCGGTATTATCTATCATTAACAGATCGGCATAAATGCTCTCGTGCAACAGCTCCTGTATGGCTGCGTTCCGGTCATGATGTACTGTATATTGCAATCCCGCATCCTGGCAGGCGATTTCAAATTTTTCAACCGCTTCCCTTCTAGTTGCTACGTCCTTTTCTTCTAGCTTCTTTTGTTTTGCATGGTAATTCTTATTTTCTGTAATAAGATTGTATATTTTGTAACTGTGATGCATAAAATCATCTAAAAAAACCCCAACGAGGTGAGCATTACTTTGATTGGCAAGCTCAATAGCATAATCTCTTACACTTTCCGAGAATCTCAAACCATCAAACGCAACAATAAATTTTTTCATAGCCCCGGTTTTTTTAATGAAAATATCAGGCATCAATGATGTGCAATAAAGATGGGCTGAGATGTGCCTTTTATTAAAAGCTCTGCCCGGCTATGTTTAAAGAATTGCGATAAGGTATTCCTGCCATAGGCTCCCATCACCAGAAAAATATTTTTTCTCCTGAGCAGATAATCAAACAAAACCGTGTTGGTATCTCCTTTCAATGCCTCGAAATGCAGATTGCCATAATGATCTTTTAACCATTCGGAAAATATATACTTGTCCCGGTCTTCCCATTTACCGGATTCATTGACTTGTATTATCGATACTTTTATTTCATGCAATTGAGGTAAGAGATAAGTAAATTGTTTGATAGCAAACACAGATGAGGCAGAGTCATTGTATGTAAAGACAACCTCATTGATTCCGTCGAAACTTTCGGGGGCTATCACTACAGGGCATTCGGCCTTTTGCAAAATATCTTTTACAAATTCAGTTGGACTGCCTTCATACCGTTTATTGAATGAAGTTTCAGCGTCAACGACAACCAAATCTGCAAACCTGCTTTCTTCAATCAATTCGTCAGCAGGCACACCTCTGTCTCTATGTACCCGGCATGTGATTTTTTCTCCTGTACATTTTTGCTTGAAAAGAGTGATATTTTTTTCTATTGCCTCTGCCCGTATTCTATATTCGGAAGATCTTTCATCTGCATGCCATTCCCGGTAGGGAGCACCTGGTATTTCTTTTAGTGCAAATTCATGTTGTGCAACAATATTTTCAAGAAAGATTCCAGTGATTTTAGACTTTGTTAACCGTGCCAGATAGCAGGCAAATTCGATGGCATTTTTGTCTGGATTTGCAGCTTCAATGGCCAGCAGGATCTTCTCCATATTTTTTTCGTAAAACTATAGATACGAAACTCCAGGACGTATGACAGGTATTAGGGAATAAGGTGATTGTGGTCAATCAAACCGGTCAAGGTTCATCACCTTAGTCCATGCTGCCACAAAATCTTTCACAAATTTCTCTCCTGCATCGGCGCTTGCATATACTTCGGCCAAAGCCCTTAATTCTGATTGTGAACCAAAGACCAGGTCGGCGCGCGTAGCTGTCCATTTTAATGCACCGGTTTTCCTGTCCTTCCCTTCAAACAACTCCTGGTGTTCATCCTTTGCACTCCAGACAGTGTTCATATCGAGCAGGTTTACAAAGAAATCATTGCTCAATACTTCTTTACGGCTGGTAAATACGCCATGCGCAGAACCATCAGCATTTGTATTCAATACACGCAAACCGCCAATAAGTACCGTCATTTCAGGAGGGGTCAATGTGAGCAGTTGCGCTTTATCAACCAACAAAGCTTCTGTTGATACAGAAAACTTTGTTTTCAGATAATTACGGAAGCCATCTGCCATCGGCTCTAATACTGCAAAAGACGCCACATCTGTTTGCTCCTGCAAAGCATCCATACGCCCCGGTGTGAAAGGAACTTTTATAGTATAACCTGCATCTTTTGCGGCTTTCTCCACACCTGTGCAGCCGGCTAATACAATCATATCCGCGATGGAAATCTTCTTACCATCTTTTTGTGCAGCATTGAAATCCTTTTGGATCGTTGTTAATTTGTCCAGCACCTTTGATAATTGCGCAGGATTATTGACAGCCCAGGATAGCTGTGGCGCAAAACGGATACGCGCACCATTGGCGCCGCCACGCTTGTCGGAGCCACGAAAGGTTGATGCAGAAGCCCAAGCTGTTGAGACCAGTTGGGAAACAGATAAGCCCGAATGCAAAATGGTACCCTTTATTGCTTCAACATCGCTTTCGTCTATCAATTTATGATCTACTGCTGGAATGGGATCCTGCCAGATCAATTCTTCACGGGGAACATCAGGACCTAAATACCTTGCACGAGGCCCCATATCCCTGTGTGTTAATTTAAACCAGGCCCTTGCAAATGCATCGGCAAACTGATCGGGGTTTTCCATAAACCGCCTGGCTATTTTCTCATACACAGGGTCCATGCGTAGCGACAGATCTGTTGTAAGCATTTTCGGTAAATGCTTTTTATTCGCATCAAATGCATCCGGAATCGTTGCCCCTGCACCTTTCGCTACCCATTGATGCGCACCTGCCGGGCTTTTTTCCAATTCCCATTCATAGCCAAATAAATTCCGGAAGAAATTATTACTCCATTTTGTTGGTGTGGTTGTCCATATTAATTCTAATCCGCTTGTGATGGCATCTGCGCCTTTTCCAGTACCGAATTTGCTTGCCCATCCCAGGCCCTGTTCTTCTATGCTAGCCGCTTCCGGTGCAGCACCTACAAGCGCTGCATCGCCTGCACCATGCGTTTTTCCGAATGTATGTCCGCCTGCAATCAATGCAACGGTTTCTTCATCATTCATTGCCATGCGCGCAAATGTTTCCCGGATGTCTTTTGCTGCCGCAACCGGATCAGGGTTGCCATCGGGTCCTTCCGGGTTCACATAGATCAGTCCCATTTGTACGGCAGCCAGTGGGTTTTCCAACTCGCGTTCTCCGCTGTAACGGCTGTTGGGCCCACCACTTAATTCCAGCCATTTCTTTTCATTTCCCCAATACACATCTTCTTCAGGTTCCCATACATCTTCACGTCCGCCAGCGAAGCCAAAAGTTTTGAATCCCATTGATTCCAGGGCAATATTTCCTGCAAGGATCATCAGATCGGCCCAGGAAATTTTGCTTCCGTATTTTAATTTGACAGGAAGCAGCAGACGGCGTGCTTTATCCAGGTTACCGTTATCAGGCCATGAATTAAGCGGGGCAAAACGTTGCTGACCCGCGCCCGCACCACCACGTCCATCGCCGGTTCTGTAAGTGCCCGCGCTGTGCCAGGCCATGCGAATAAAGAATGGACCATAATGGCCGAAATCAGCGGGCCACCAGTCCTGCGAATCTGTCATCAAAGCATGCAGGTCTTTCTTCACCGCTTCCAGGTCAAGGCTTTTAAACGCTTCGGCATAATTGAAATCCTTATCCATAGGATTGGATAACGCAGCATGCTGGCGAAGGGTGTTTAATTTTAACTGGTTGGGCCACCAGTCGCTGTTCTTTGTTCCGCTATTGCCTGTGTTTTGCTTTTTTAAAGTCCCGTTATGAAACGGGCATTTGCTGATATCGCCGTGCATGTTTTCCATATTTTACAATTTTCGTGGTGAGTGATTGATTGTTCAGCAATACGCTGTATTGCTGATAGCGTAACAAACTTATGATTCCTGAGGCATAAATTCAATCGATTAAATCTATACTATGATAGATGCAAGCTATTAGTTTATTAAAAGCGGTTGGGTATTTGTATAGTATCGCTGGAAAGCAGTCAAGATCTCTAAAAGCAGGTCAATACCACACTTTTTACAAGTTGCTGGGAAGTTCAAGCACTTGTATTGACTGTTTCGAGTAGCTGTATTGGAAACTTCTATCACCTGTATTGGATATTTCAAGCACTTGTATCAAACACTTCCATCACTTGCATCGAAGAGTCCAGTATGCCATCAATTGCATATTTGCGCTTGTAATGAACCGGTTCTCTCATTAACAGCAGATCATCAAATTAGGTATAAATACCTGATTTTGTTGTTGATGTCATGAGTAACATTGGCAAATAAAGACAACTCGATTTTATGACACTCACTACATCATTAATAGAAGAAATTAAAACGCTTATTCTTCTAAGCAGAGAGCAGGCCATACGAGCAGTAGATCAAACCCGGGTATTGATGTATTGGAATATAGGTAAACGCATTTTCGAGGAAGAACAGGCCGGTAAGAAGCGAGCAGATTATGGTTCTTATCTAATTAAATCCTTATCTGAAGCACTGCAACCGGAGTTCGGTAGTGGCTTTTCTATACGGCAATTAGAGCGATACCGTCAATTTTATCGGATGTTTCCAATTGCGTCTGCGCTGCGGGCGCAATTCAGTTGGACTCATTACAAACTCCTGATCTCTATTGAGAAGAAAGATAAAAGAGAGTATTACCAACTCGAGGCGTCCAGCAACAATTGGACTGCCCGACAGTTAGAACGACAAATAAATAGCCAACTATATGAGCGGCTTTTATTGAGCAATGACAAGGAAAGCGTCATAGCCGTAGCTCGGGGAGAAAAAACGCCATCCAATCCAACTGAAATAATCAAAGACCCAATGGTGTTGGAATTCCTTAGCTTAAAACACGAAGACGTTTATTATGAAAAAGATTTGGAATCAGTATTGATAACACATCTTCAGGATTTTCTGCTGGAACTAGGCAACGGCTTCTCTTTCTTGGCTCGGCAAAAGCGTATTCATATCGGCGGAGATGAATATTTTGTTGATCTCGTTTTTTACAACAGATTATTACAAAGTTTTGTGTTGTTTGAGATTAAAACACATAAACTTACCCATCAGGATATAGGACAACTTCAAATGTATGTGAACTATTATGACCGTTTAGAAAAACAGGATTTTGAAAACCCAACCGTAGGTGTATTGCTGTGTGCAGATAAAAATGATGCTATGGTGAAAATCACCCTTCCGGAAAACAACAAATCGATTGTGGCAAGCAAGTACCAGTTATACCTGCCAAGCGAGCAGCAACTACTAGATGAACTAAAAAACGAATTGGGAAAGTTCTAGGATTAAGCTATTTCACCCGCCTATCAACCTGATCCGGTCTTTTTAACAAAAGATTGCGGCTGCTAGGATATAAACTCGCAATGAATTATCTTTATTTGGCATAAATAACGTGTTATGGAAGATAAAAAGAAATACAAGATTCTCCTGTGTGAAGACGATGCGAACCTCGGAATGGTGCTGAAGAATTACCTGGAACTGAACGATTACGATGTAACGCTTGAAAGAGATGGCCGCCTGGGCCTGGCCGCATTTCAGCGCGAAAAATTCGATATCTGTTTATTAGATGTAATGATGCCGAATATGGACGGCTTTACCCTCGCCGAAGAGATCCGTGATGTGGATCCTGATATCCCCCTGTTCTTTCTCAGCGCCAAGACCATGAAAGAAGACATCATCCAGGGATATAAACTGGGTGCCGACGATTATATTACCAAACCATTCGACAGTGAAGTACTATTGCTGAAGATGAAAGCCATCCTGAAACGCAATGAAGAAGAAAGCAGGGTGAGTGAGAACATAGAATTCGACCTGGGTAAATACCATTTCAATCCCAAACTTCGTGAACTGAAACACGACGGATCGACCCAAACCCTTTCACCCAAAGAAAATGAACTGCTCAAAATGCTGGCCGAGCATAAAAACGATTTACTGCCTCGCGAAAAAGCATTGAAAAAGATCTGGGGCAGTGATACTTATTTCAATGGCCGTAGCATGGATGTATATATTGCCAAACTGAGGAAATACCTCAAAGAAGACGGCAATATTGAGATCGTGAACATCCATGGAAACGGATTCAGGCTCGTAGCTCCATAAGCTATATTGATAATAGGAAGACAAATGCCGCGGAAGATTTCTGCGGCATTTTGTTTAACTGAATAAGTTGGGATGATGGCCTGTATGGGGTTTCCGGCCCAGGTGCTCATAAGCCTTGGCGGTTACTTCCCGTCCGCGCGGCGTCCGCTGCAGGAACCCTTCCTGTATGAGGAAAGGCTCATATACTTCTTCAATGGTACCTGCTTCCTCGCCCACCGCCGTAGCAATAGTGGTAATGCCTACAGGCCCTCCTTTGAATTTATCAATGATAACAGCCAGTATACGGTTGTCCATTTCATCGAGCCCATGCTCATCTACATTCAATGCTTTCAATGCATGTTGCGTAATACCGATATCGATAACACCATCGTTCAATACCTGCGCGAAATCGCGCACCCTGCGCAGGAGTCCGTTCGCGATCCGGGGCGTACCTCGACTACGCCTGGCTATCTCTCCGGCGGCATCGCTGCTGATGGAAGCCTGCAATATAGAAGCGCTTCTTTCGATGATCTTTCTCAGTGTATCGGCCTGGTAATATTCCAGTCTTGATTTGATGCCGAAGCGCGACAACAACGGCGCTGTGAGCAAGCCGCTGCGAGTAGTAGCACCCACCAATGTGAATGGGTTCAGGTTGATCTGCACACTACGGGCATTTGGACCAGAATCGATCATAATATCGATGCGAAAATCTTCCATCGCCGCATAGAGATATTCTTCTACTACCGTACTCAACCGGTGTATCTCATCGATGAACAATACGTCATTGGGTTGCAGGTTGGTGAGCAGACCAGCTAAGTCACCAGGCTTTTCAATGACCGGACCGGAAGTTTCTTTGATGTTCACTCCCAGTTCATTGGCTACAATGCGGCTGAGGGTGGTCTTGCCCAATCCGGGAGGGCCATGGAATAAAATATGATCCAACGCTTCGCCCCTGAGCTTGGCCGCTTTGATGAAAATGACCAGGTTCTCGATCAATTGGGGCTGCCCCGAAAAATCATCGATCTCCCGCGGCCGGATGCTGTTCTCAAACTCTTTATCGGCCGAGGTTAAACCAGATGAATCACTGTTCAGGATGCTGTTGGACATACCTCAAAACTACAAAATACCGGCTATCTGTAAGGAAACTAAAATTTATTTGTACATACAAATAAAAGGTCTACTTTTGCAATGTCAATGAAAACTTCAGACAGTCAATATGCAGAATGCCTCTACTTTACTTCCAGCGCACTCGCTCGGAAAGTAGAGAAAATGGCCAACGAATGCTGGAAGCAGGTAGACCTTTCTCCCAGTCATGCGTACCTGCTCATGGCCGTACTGGAAGAGCCGGGTATGCAGCCCGGTAACCTGGCAGAACAGTTGCAACTCACGCCCAGCACCATCACACGCCTGATTGAAAAGCTGGAAGAAAAAAAACTGGTCATACGCACTACGGAGGGAAAACTCACCAATGTGTACCCCACTCCCAAAGCAAAAGACCTGCAACCGGAACTGAGGAATTGTGTGCATGAATTTCATACTAAATATACCAGCATCATTGGCAAAGAAGAGAGCATCCGGTTTGTGAAAACACTGACTAAAATTGCTGATAAACTGACTGATTGATTTTTTTTAACTCATCATTTGTATATACAAACTTAATATCAAACATTAAAAATTGAACCATGAAGTATGTGATCACCGGCGGAGCCGGAAATATTTCGAAGCCACTGGCATTGTCTTTATTAAAATTAGGACATAACGTAACAGTGATTGGACGCAACGAAGCCAACCTGAAAGTGTTAACAGATGCCGGCGCCATAGCAGCCATAGGCTCTATAGAAGACACCCATTTTCTTACCCGAACCTTTACCGGCGCAGATGCTGTTTACCTGATGATCCCTCCCATTTACGAAGTGACCCAGTGGAAAGCCTATATTGGTAAAATAGGAGAACATTATGCAACGGCCATCAAAGCCGCGGGCATCAAAAAAGCAGTTCTGTTGAGCAGTGTAGGTGCCCATCTTGCAGATGGCGTGGGTCCCGTAAGCGGTCTGCATCTCGCAGAAAAAGCATTGAGTGTTTTGAAAGATGTGGACCTTACCATTTTGCGTCCCGCTTATTTTTATCCCAATCTCTTTGCTAATATCGGTATGATCAAAGGCATGGGTATCATTGGCGCTAATTTCAGCGCAGGTGAAGGTAAATTTCCGATAGTAGATCCAATGGATATTGCAGCAGTAGCTGCGGAAGCATTAACAACACCTTACGCAGCAGGGCAGACCATTCGTTATATCGCCAGCGATGAAGTATCAACCGATCAGATCGCAGTCACACTGGGTAAAGCCATCGGTAAATCCGACCTCGCTTGGGTAACTTTTACCGATGAGCAGGCTTTGAATGGCATGATACAAGCCGGCTTGCCTGAAGAGATCGCCCGCAATTATGCCGAGATGAATCATGCATTGCATACAGGCGCTATGACAGAAGAGTATTTCAAAAACAGACCGGCTCTAGGCAAAACCAAGCTATCTGATTTTGCTCAAACATTTGCTCAAGCTTATAATTCCTGATAAACTTTGCCCCGGGCTTAAGCCCGGGGCAAAGAGTTTATTTCAATAATCCTTGAGGGATGGGTTTCTCTAATAAATATTTATAGATGAACCTAGTCTTGAGGTTGCTGAAATGAATATTCTTAGCCGGCAGGTTACCCCATCCATGCCTTCCGCCAGGATACAACATGAATTCAAAATTTTTGCCTTTGTCTTCCAGTGCACTTACCAGTTGCAAGCTGTTTTGCATGTGTACATTGTCATCGCTGGTGCCATGAACAATTTGCAGCATTCCTTTATACTGCCCTGCATAAGATAATACACTGCTGGTTTGATAACCTTTGGGGTTGTTCTGCGGAGTGCCCATGTATCTTTCGGTATAATGACTGTCGTACAAATGCCAGTCAACCACACTACCACCGGCCATGCCATGGGTAAAAACATCCGCGCCATAAGTAAGCGCATAGCAAGTCATATAACCACCATAGCTAAAACCGGTGATACATATTTTAGAAGGATCGGCTTGTCCGTTTGCAATGAACCATTTTACCATGGTCTTATAATCGGCCATCTCCCAGTAACCCAGGTTGTGGTACATATAATTCACACCTTCTTTTCCAAATTGTCCGCTTGCCCTATGATCAAATGAAACCTGTATCAATCCTTCACTGGCATACCATTGGCGGTTGGCGCTCCAGGTCCAGCTATCCCATACAGTGCCCGCATTGGGACCACCATAGATACTGATGAGCATGGGATATTTTTTATTAGGATCCATATTTTCAGGCCAGGTTACATAAGCAGGCAGATCGTATTTACCGTCTTCGCTTTTGATGCGTATGATTTCTGTTTTAGCAACTTTGTAACTATCCATTTCGGTTCCGCGCATATCTCCCAGTTCCCTGACAATCTTTCCATTATGATCTGCCAGTGTCATCCTGGTCGGTGTAGTGGCATTGCTATAGGTGGTAATAAAATAATTACCTGCGGGGGATAAGCTGATGGAGGCATGGTTGTAATCGCCGAAAGTCAGTCGCTTCAACTCCGATCCATTGAATTTGATGCTGTAAAAATCTGTGTGCGCTGTATTCTCACGTCCGCGTGCAGTGAAATAAATCACCTGGTTCTTCGGGTCGATGTATCGGATGCCCAGCACAGTGAATTTACCATTGGTGATTGGATATTTCAACGTTCCATCCATGCCATACATATAAAGTTGGTTCCAACCGCTATTATCGCTTTGTGCGATATATCCTTTCCCGTCTGGCAGAAAATTGATGCGGCCACCCACCCTGTCTTCCAGGTCGATCCAGGTAGATTGCACTTCGTTATACACTTCATTTTTTTGCCCATTGGTCATATTCACTTCATAGATCTTCAGGTTTGTCTGATCGCGGTTCATCCAGGGAAGCCATAACTGGTTAGTGCCGGGGCACCATATAGGCCAGCCGAAATACTGGTCATCTTTTGCATTGAAATCGGCCCATACGGTAGTGCCTCCTTCAGGAGAAACAATACCCAACTTTACTTCCGGGTTTTTATCTCCTGCTTTGGGATAACGCGTTTCTTCCAGGTATCCGTGTTGTCCTTCGCTCACATAGATGGGGAACATGGGCACCATGCTTTCATCGAAGCGCATATAAGCCAGCTTGCGGCTGTCGGGACTCCACCAGAATGCGCGGTAGCGCGTAGACCGGCCGAATATCTCTTCGTAATATACCCAGCTCGCATAACCATTCAGTGTGGTGCTGCTGCCATCGGTAGTGAGTTGTGTTTCTTTATTGGTAAGCAGGTTATAGGTGTACAGGTTATTGCTCCGTGTATAGGCAACATAATTGCTATCGGGCGAAAAGATTGGGTTCTTTTCTTCTGCGGGATCGTTTGTGAGTTGTTGATCCACACCATTCCGGCGATACACAACATCATTGTTCTTCACAAAAACAAACCTGCCAAAGGAAGAAGATTCAGGCGCTATTGCAGGTACATCTGTTGTTGCAGTATAGCTGCCCTTGACAACATCCAGCAAATAATTTTTTGCAATGGTATCGGCAAGCATGCGTTGCCTTAGTATCACATGTGTATCGTCTGTCCATTTTACCACAACAGGCAGTTCATTCAAAAAATTCCTGGGCGCTTTACCTGCTATCAGGTCGTTACGGTCAAACGCTTTGGGCTGTTTTTGGCTGTGCGCTGCAGTTGTAAAAGCCAGGGCACACAACAACAATCCGGAGGTTCTCATTTTGGTTGGTTTTGTTTAAATGACTACGTTGATCATCTTTCCTTTAACGAAGATCAATTTCTTGAGCGGTTTATCTTCCATCCATTTCTGCACCATCTCATTACCCAATACAATCTCTTTCACCTGCGCTTCAGTTGCATCGAGTGAAATGGAAATATTGGTACGCACACGGCCATTGATGCTCACAGGATATTCCTTTTCAGATTCTGCGGTGAAGGAAGCGTTGTACGCCGGGTATGCCGCGTCGAGTACAGAACTGGTATTACCTAACTGGTGCCAGAGCTCTTCTGCAATATGTGGTGCATACGGCGTTAACATAATGAGTAAGGATTCCAGTACTTCCCGCTTGTGACATTTGAGATCGCTCAGTTCATTCACACAGATCATAAAAGTACTCACGGCTGTATTGAAACTGAATCGTTCTGTATCGTCTTCAATTTTTTTGATGGTTCGATGCAATACTTTCAATTCTGCGGCCGTTGCTTTTTCTTCATTCCATTGCTTGCCTTTCTGTTCATCGAAGAAAAGACGCCAGAGCTTTTTGATGAAGCGATGCACGCCTTCTATTCCTTTGGTATCCCATGGTTTACTTTGCTCTACCGGTCCGAGGAACATTTCATACATGCGGAAAGTATCGGCTCCAAATTTATCTACCAGTGTATTGGGGTTCACCGTGTTGAATTTCGATTTGCTCATCTTCTCCACTTCAACTCCACAGATATATTTTCCATCTTCGAGAATAAACTCCGCATCTGCAAAATCGGGCTTCCACTGCTTGAAAGCTTTTGTATCCAGTTCAACACCGTCTACAATATTCACATCTACATGCAGCGCAACGACATCAATTGAATGTATGAATGAAACACTTCCTGAATATGTTTGCTTAAGTAAGTTTAATAATTCAGTCTTATATCTTTCTTCTATTTCTTTATTCCCTTTATGCAATTCATCAACGATTCCTTTTGAGATAAAGACTTGTGGCAGTTTCGCTTGATCTAAAACTCTTTCAGTTCCAGCAAACTTCCATAACAATCGATATACAAATCGACTGGAGCCTTGTATCATTCCCTGGTTCAGCAATTTCCTGAACGGCTCGTCGAAACCAATATGTCCCAGGTCACACAACACTTTTGTCCACAAGCGACTATACAATAAATGCCCTACTGCATGTTCCGTACCACCGATATAAAGGTCTACCTGGTTCCAGTAATCACTGGCTTTGCGATCACAGAATGCTTCCTTGTTATGCGGGTCCATATAACGCAGGAAATACCAGGAAGAGCCTGCATAACCGGGCATGGTATTGGTCTCCAATTCGCGCGCTACCCATTCGGGTATATTCGCAAGCGGGCCTTCACCTTCAGGTCCCGGGCTGTAATGGTCTACAGCAGGCAGTTCCAGCGGCAACTCCGTTTCACTTAATGCAACTGCTACACCATTCTTCCATTGTATGGGGAAGGGTTCACCCCAATAGCGTTGCCTGCTGAAAGCCGCATCGCGCATTTTATAGTTCACTTTGCGTTTACCAATGCCCATGTCTTCCAGCTTGTCTATCACTACTTCCATGGCATCGCGCATCACCATGCCGTTGAGGAAGCCACTGTTCTCCAGTTTCGCATCTTTGGTAGCATTGGCTTCTTCGCCATTGTATGCATCGCCAATGATATTGGTAATGGGTATATTGAAGTGTTTCGCAAATTTATAATCCCGTTCATCGCCGCAGGGAACGGCCATGATGGCGCCCGTACCATATCCGGCCAGCACGTATTCCGATATCCATACCGGTATCTTCCGGCCGTCGAAAGGATTCAGGGCATACGCACCGGTAAAAGCGCCTGTTATTTTTTTCTCTGCCTGGCGCTCGCGCTCGCTCCTGCTCTTTACATAAGCAATATAGGCTTCTACTGTTTCTTTTTGTTCATCACTGGTGATCCGCTCAATCAATTCATGCTCGGGGGCCACTACCATAAAATCGACACCAAAAATAGTATCGGGCCTTGTGGTATACACATGCAAGTGCAACCCATTACAACCATCAGCGCCTTGCACCTGGAAGCTGATCTCTGCTCCGGATGATTTGCCGATCCAGTTCGTCTGCATTTCTTTCATGGCCTCACTGAAATCAATGGTCTGCAAACCATCCAGCAAGCGGTCGGCATATTCAGTAATGCGCAGGTACCATTGTCTTAATTTCTTTTTTACCACCGGGTGTCCGCCCCTTTCACTCACCCCATTGATCACTTCATCATTTGCCAATACAGTTCCCAATGCCTCGCACCAGTTCACTTCACCATAACCGCAAAAAGCAAGGCGGTAATTCATGAGAATATCCTGTTGCTGTTTATGGGTATAGTTGTTCCATTCCATTGCGGAAAAACGAATCGCATGATCTCCGGGACATACATGCTTTATATTCCCTTCTTTCTCAAACACCGTTACCAACTGCGCTATAGGCTCCGCCTTTTGTGTGAGACGATTGTAATAACTATTGAACAACTGAAGAAATATCCATTGGGTCCATTTATAGTACGATGGATCGGAAGTACGCACCTCCCTGTCCCAATCGAAGCAAAACCCGATATTGTCTAACTGCTTCCTGAATGTATCGATATTTTCTGCGGTGCTCACTGCCGGATGCACCCCATGTTCGATCGCATACTGCTCGGCAGGCAAACCGAACGCATCGTACCCCATCGGGTGCAACACATTGAATCCTTTCAACCGCTTGAATCGGCTGTAAATATCCGAAGCGATATACCCCAATGGGTGCCCTACGTGCAAACCTGAACCACTCGGATAAGGGAACATATCCAGCACATAAAACTTGGGTTTGCTGCTCTCATTACTCACCCGGTAAGCATGATCCTGCTTCCATTGTGCCTGCCATTTTTTCTCTATCGCACTAAAATTGTATTCCATAATACTTCCTGTATTCAATAAACTTTTTGACTTTTGAATTTTGCATGTAGGCTTCCGCCTCAATCCTAACAAATCTTTAACCTAATAAACGCCCGGATCAATTATTTTCAACTACCAAATGATCGTTAGAGTGGCTGCAAATGTAAGCGTTTAGGCTTCAAAACCCTACATTTGCATCTGTTGCCCGGCATGGGTAGAAGATCCTAAATTTCAGAGCATGGCACACGGCAAATCATCTCTCAGGCGTAGTAAGCCCAATTACATATACAGTGTGGTGGGCGTTGCATTGGTTTTATTGATCATGGGCATCATGGGCTGGTTCTTCCTGAACATCCACTCCGTAGGTACCGCCCTGAAGGAAGACATCCGGTTGAGCGCTTACCTGCGTACCCTGAATAAAGATACCATTGCCCAGATACAGCATTTTATTGCTTCCAGGCCTTATGCCCGTAATGTTACGTATGTAGATAAGGAAGCCGCCAAACAGATATGGAATAAAGAGAACAATGAAGACTGGGCCAAGATACTGGATGTAAACCCGCTGCCCGAAAGCATCGATTTTTATGCCCGGGCCGAATACGTGAATAAAGATAGCCTCGCTAAAATATCTACGGAATTGATGGCGGCCTACGGCAACCAGCTCACCGAGCTGCAATACCCGCAAAGCCTGGTCAATAACCTGAATGAACGGGCTTCCAAGATCGGACTCATCTTCCTGGTAGTGGCCATTGCTCTTTGTGTGATCGTGATCGTGAGCATCGACAATACCATCCGCCTGGCCATGTTCAGCAACCGTTTCCTCATCAAGACCATGCAAATGGTGGGGGCTACGAGGAGCTTTATCGCCCGGCCGTTGAACCTGCGGGCCTTTCTGAACGGACTCATCAGTTCGGGCATCGCCATCGCCATCTTGTTTGCCCTCATCGGATGGGCTGAAAGCCAGTTCCCCCAACTGAAAGCCATCCGGGATGTGAAACATACCCTGATCCTTTTTGGCGGACTGATCTTTTTAGGGGTAGCCATTTCGGTATACAGCACCCACCGCAGTGTGATCAAATACCTGAAAATGAAATTGGATGATCTTTATTAATATCTTTATCATCACAGCACCCTAAAAAAAGTACCATGACCGAACAAAAACATACCCAATCCGCTCCTCTTTTCGGCAAAGAAAACCTTACGTGGATGCTCATCGGCGGCGTCATTGTTGCGCTCGGCTTTTTCCTGATGAGCGGAGGTAAAAGTCCCGACCCAAATGTATTTGATACCAACCTGGTATACAGCACCACACGCATTACCGTTGCGCCTATTGTAATTGTACTGGGTCTGCTGGTTGAAATATATGCCATATTCAAAAAGCCCAAAGCGGCACATTAATATTCAACAACCCTAAGCATGTCTATTTTTCAGACGGTTATCATTGCCATCATTGAAGGCCTGACCGAATTCCTGCCCATTTCTTCTACCGGGCACATGATCATTGCCAGTTCATTCCTGGGAATTCAAAAAGACGATTTCACCAAACTGTTCGAGATAGCCATTCAGCTCGGCGCCATTCTTTCAGTGCTGGTATTTTACCGGAAGAAATTTTTCCCGCTCAACCGCTGGAATTTTTATTTCAAACTCATCATCGCCGTGATACCGGCATTATTGTTAGGTTATCTTTTTTCAGATAAGATAGATAAGCTGTTGGAAAGTCCGCTCACCGTTTCTATTACCATGTTACTTGGCGGCTTCGTATTGTTGTTCATCGACAAATTATTCAAAACGCCTGCGGCAGTTGATACAGAAGAAAAGATCAGCATTGCCAAAGCGTTCACCATTGGTATCTGGCAATGCCTGGCCATGATCCCGGGCACCAGCAGAAGCGCTGCCAGCATCATTGGCGGTATGCAACAGAAGCTGACCCGCAGCCTGGCCGCTGAATTTTCTTTTTTCCTGGCTGTGCCTACCATGGCTGCCGCTACCGGCTATAAATTATTGAAAGCATTCAAACAGCAACCCGAATTATTGAAAAACAAGGAGAACTTGCTGGCCCTGGGTCTCGGCAACCTCATTGCTTTCTTTGTGGCATTGCTGGCCATCAAATTTTTCATCGGGTTCCTGCAAAAGCACGGATTCCGTTTGTTCGGCTGGTACCGGATTGTAGTAGGAACTGTTTTGTTGGTGTTGGTGCTGGCGGGCTACTTGCAGTAGAAGTCAAAAATCAAAACCAGTATGAAAACTGCGTCTCAAAAAGTCATTACCGGTTGGGCTATGTACGACTGGGCCAATAGCGTATACAGCCTGGTAATCACTTCCACCATTTTCCCCGCCTATTATGAAGCCGTTACCGGCGATGGCAATGACGCTACCAGTAATGATACGGTTCATTTGTTTGGAAGAGAGTTTGTCAATACTTCTTTATACAATTATGCGCTGGCTTTTGCATTCCTGGTGGTAGCCATCATGTCGCCCCTGCTTTCTTCCATTGCAGATTATAAGGGCAATAAAAAGACATTCCTGTTTTTCTTTTGTACCATGGGCAGCATTGCATGCAGTGCACTCTATTTTTTCGACAGCCATAACCTGGCTTATGGACTGGCCTGCATGATCATTGCCTGTATTGGGTTCTGGAGCAGTCTGGTTTTTTACAATTCCTTTTTACCTGAAATTGCCGCACCCGAAGATCGCGACAGGGTCAGCGCCAAAGGATATGCGCTGGGCTATATTGGCAGCGTGATTTTACAGGTGATCTGTTTTGTTTTCGTATTGGTGCCCGATAAGTTTGGCATCACTACAGGCAAGGCCTCACAGATATCTTTTTTATTGGTAGGTATCTGGTGGTGGGGATTTGGCCAGTTCTCACTTAACCGCTTGCCCAAGAGTCAGCCCGCAGGTCTTTTGTCGGCCGGTGGCTCTCTTTTGACTAATGGTTATAAAGAACTCCGTAAGGTCTGGAAACAGTTAACGCATTTACCCGTATTAAAAAGATACCTTGGAGCATTCTTCTTCTATAACATGGGGGTTCAAACAGTCATGCTCGCTGCTACTTTGTATGGTAAAAGCGAATTGAACATTCCTACTACCAATCTCATCATCTCTATATTGATCATACAGGTTGTAGCCATCCCGGGTGCTTACCTGATTGCGCGGTTATCTGAAAAATTAGGCAATTTCAATGCCCTGATGATCACCGTAGTTTTATGGATATTCATGTGCATCATCGGGTACCTCCTGCCGCGCAATGGTATTTACGAGTTTTATGCATTGGCTACCCTCGTAGGTTTTGTGATGGGTGGCATTCAATCTCTCAGCCGCAGCACTTATGCCAAACTGATGCCCGAAACCAGAGACACCACTTCTTTCTTCAGCTTTTACGATGTAACGGAAAAGATAGCCATTGTGATTGGCACATTCAGTTTTGGGTACATCAATGAAGCCACCAAATCGCAGCGCAATTCAGTGCTGGCCTTGGTAGTATTCTTTGTAATTGGACTTGCATTGCTGATCTTTGCTGCATCAACGCAGCGCAAGCTGGCCAAACAAACAGCCTGATGAAGCTATATACGATCAACACCGGCCATTTTAAATTAGATGGAGGCGCCATGTTTGGCGTTGTTCCCAAAAGCATGTGGAACAAACTCAACCCGGCCGATGAAAATAATATGTGTTCCTGGGCGCTGCGCTGTTTGCTGATAGAAGAAGGGAACAGGCTGATACTGGTAGACACCGGTATGGGCAATAAGCAGGACGCTAAATTTTTCGGACACTATTATCTCCATGGCTATGATACGCTCGACAGCTCTCTGTCCGCCCATGGTTTTACCCGTGATGATATCACCGATGTATTGCTTACACACCTGCATTTCGATCATTGTGGGGGCAGTATTGAAAGACAGGGCGGCCAACTCGTGCCGGCATTCCGAAATGCCGTTTACTGGAGCAACGAACAACATTGGCAATGGGCCACCCAACCGAACGACCGGGAGAAAGCTTCTTTCCTCAAAGAGAATATCCTTCCCATAAAAGAAAGCGGCCGCCTGCAATTCATCCCTGTTCCCGGCGAACCTTTTACCAAAGACGGGAAGCTGGCTTCCAGTCCCTTTACAGACCAGGTGAGTGTCCGCTTTGTAAACGGACATACCGATAAAATGATGCTTCCGCAGATACAATATAAGGGCCGTACACTGGTATATATGGCCGATCTGCTCCCTTCCGTGGCACATATCCCTATTCCTTATGTGATGGCTTATGATATGTTTCCGCTCACTTCCCTACAGGAGAAAAAGGCTTTCCTACAGGAAGCCATGGAAAATCACTACACGCTTTATTTTGAGCACGACCCACTCTATGAATGCTGTTCATTGCAAAACACTGAAAGAGGCATTCGCCAAGAACAGCTTTTCAAGCTGGGCGATTTATAGGAACTACTACAGTAGTGTAGTGCATTCTTGCAGTTTTTACGGAGGCGTCAGTGAAAAACTCCATATAAATTAGATGTTTCACTACAATAAGCGGCGATTGATAATGGTTATCTTACCCATCCATTTTATTCAGTCACTCCTAAAACTGAACTCCAATGTCCAGAAACCACGTTGCAGGATGTCCGAATTGCGGAGAACGGATATCTTTCAAACGATTCGTCCAGCTTTACAATTTCTCAGCCACCAATTGCGGGCATTGCAATGC
Source organism: Hydrobacter penzbergensis (assembly GCF_900106985.1). Lineage (NCBI taxonomy): Bacteria > Pseudomonadati > Bacteroidota > Chitinophagia > Chitinophagales > Chitinophagaceae > Hydrobacter > Hydrobacter penzbergensis. The sequence continues at coordinate 100,038 of NZ_FNNO01000007.1, forward strand.
CCGTATTGAAATTTCCAACCGAACGGGGAATACCATCATTGCTGCCGTATCGGGTATTTTGTCCGGTGTATCGGTTGTGTATGGTGCCTACCTTGGCCAACGGCTTTTCGATTCGCTTATCCTCGGATTGTTGGCCGGTATTGCCATTGGTGCACTGCTGATCACTGTTATTTGTAAAATCATTTACAGGCGCTCCCGCTTGCTGGGAAGAACTCCTTCTCAACGCATCAGCGAAGCAGCCAGGGCTGCTTAAACCAATTGCCATCGGAAAAGATTTACTTAAAACTAATCATTGAGCTGAGCGGGTATCGCAGGTTACGGTATTGCATCATATCTACTTTGATGCTGCCTACTACGATGGGACTTTCAATGCGCAGTGGAATATGATTGGGGTCATCGCTTACCCATACCGTCATTTTTTCTCCTCCCTGGAATAAGGTTCCTTTTACCAGGAGGGGCTTGAATTTGATGGCCCTGAACTTGCCATACTTTGTTTTAACCACTTCCTTGCCCATGTACCGGAGATACAGGTTGTATACTTCGTTATCGAGGAACATGGCAAAGGGAATTTTATCATCCGGCTTGTACCGGTTGAAATCGATATTCCGTGCATAGTAAATGGAGCTCAGCACATCCTGAATGCAATTGGGTACTTTGAATACCCCATTGGGGGTAGTAGCTGTGTTGGCTGCCTGGTTGAAAATAATGTTCTCTGATTTTTTATAGCCCCCTTCATCGATATTCCGAATGAACTTCAACGGTTGCAGGTTGGCTGTATCGATATAGGTTTCATACCGGTCGCGTACTTTGAATATCCAGTCATAACTGGAATTAGAAGAGCCGTTTCCTACAACATGATAAGCGGCTTTGTTATTGATGTGTTCTAAAGAAAGAGAGAAATTGGCGCTGCCTGCATTAATGTAAAGACCCACTACCGAATAAAACACATTGAATGTAATGCTTTCTCCCGCCTGGAAGGCCTGGTTACGAATGCCGCAAAAATCATCGCCTGCTTTCACAGGTTGTAAACCCAATGCCAGCACAGCAAGTCCTATCATTTTTTTCACGCTCAGCTATTATTTATTTCTAAAAATTCTTATCCCCAATATAAACAAAGTTCCGATTATCGCAGGAACGATCAGGTTAATGATCCAGATACCGGTAGCAGTGGCAATGATGCCCAGGGCATTCGGACTTAACAATCCAAACAACTCAATACTCAACTTCCCTCTGAAGCCCAACTCGGCCAGCGCAATGGTGGGCACAACCGCTAATACCAGGAACAGCACCCCCACCAATGCAGCTGCATCGGTCCATGCTATATGCACTTCGAACACAGCCAATAATAGCATATACTGTACCACAAATACCAGGTACCGTGCCGCCGATAACCCCAGTAGCTGTACCAACTGCTTTCCATTCAGGTCTTCCAGCTTCTGAACAAAAAAACGGTGCCTGGCTATGAAGGGAATCTTTTCCAACCTTTTAACCAACCAGGAAAGACGGAAATATGCGGGTATGAAGAGGGCGAGGATCAGGGCCATGACAACGATGAATCCATCCACCCAGGCCGCTGGTATGCCTTCCAACAGATAACCTTTATCAATCAGGTGCAGTCTCAGATATATCAATGCAACAAAACCCATGACCAGGGTGATCATGATCTGGCTCAAGCTTCCTATGACCGATAATGCAACACCTCTTAACCGGTTGCCCTCTTCCAGGTACACAGCCCTGCCGGCAGATTCGCCCACACGGTTCGGTGCGTTGAATGCAATGGCCTGCCCTACAAAAATGGCTTTGTACGCCTTTGAAAAAGCAACGGGTTGTATACTTTTTACAAGAAACTGCCATTTACTGGCTTCTATTCCCCAATTAACAGGCATGAGCAGCAAAGCCATCCATAGTTTCCAGCTTTGTGCACCCGTAAATGAAGCTTTGATCAGTTGCCAGGACTCATGCAGGCTGGATTGTAGTTTTACCTGCCGGTAGATGGAATAGGAAAGCCATACAAACAGTATGGGACCTACAAAGTAGTTGATGAATATTTTGAACTTTCTATTCAGAAGACCTCAATTGATGAGCAAAGATAATTTTCCATTGCTGATTTGCTGATTTCTGATTGGATGGCTAATTTTTTAATGGATTGATTTGGGTTCTTTAGCTTTGATGCAGTTTCTCATCATGCGATCAAATCAGAAATCAGCAATCATCAAATCAGAAATCATTCTGGGTATCGATCCCGGCACACAGGTAATGGGCTTTGCACTTGTACGCCTGGAAAAAGGCCAGCCACAGGTATTACTCATGGATGTGCTGAAACTCGCTTCACAGAAAGACATTTATGTACGGCTGGAAATGATCCATGCCAAAGTATGCGAACTGATCAAACTATACCGGCCTGCTTCCTTTGCCATTGAAGCGCCATTTTTTGGCAAGAATGTACAGAGTATGCTGAAACTGGGCAGGGCCCAGGGAGTGGCGATCGCTGCAGCCATACAGGCCGGACTGGAAGTAACCGAATATTCACCCAAGAAAGTAAAACAATCTATCACCGGTAATGGCAATGCCGATAAAGATCAGGTATGGAAAATGTTACAACGCATCCTGAACATTGAAGAAAAGCCTCAGTATTTTGATGCCACCGATGCATTGGCTGTGGCGCTTTGTCATCATTACCAAACATCTTCTGTTTTGGGCAAAGCCACCAAAGGCCTTAAAGGATGGGACGACTTCATTGAAAAAAATCCTACGCGAGTAAAGCGGTGATCTTTTGCTGTGCATCTTTCAACTCTTCCGGTGTAGGTTGAAGTTTACCCCTGGTGAAATTCAGGTCATCGGCGCTGTTAATGGGAATCAGGTGCACATGCGCATGCGGTACTTCCAATCCTACCACACTGATACCACAACGGTTACATGGGAACGCCTGCTCAATGGCTTTGGCAATGGGCCGGGCAAAAACAAGTATCTCTGAAAGATAATCATCGCCAAGATCAAAAAGGTTATCAACTTCTGTTTTGGGTATCACCAGTACATGCCCTTTTACCAGGGGAAAAATATCCAGGAACGCATAGAACCTGTTGTTCTCGGCAATTTTGTATGAAGGGATTTGTCCGGCTATGATTTTAGAGAAGATGGTCATGACGATAAGAGTTTGAAAAACGAAAATTCAGCTTATACAGTGATGTTCTCGATTTTGTATTTCATGACACCGGTGGGCGCCTGCACTTCGGCTACTTCGCCTTTTTGCTTACCCAGCAGCCCTTTACCGATAGGAGATCCGGCAGAGATCTTTCCTGCTTTCAGATCGGCCTCTTTTTCACCTACGATCTGGTATGTTACCGTTTTCTTGGTAGCAATATTGGTAATGGTTACTTTAGTGAGAATGGTTACTTTACTAGTATCTATATCACTGGTATCTACAATTTTAGCATTGGCAATAGCGCCTTCCAACTGCTTGATTTTGGCCTCAAGCATGCCTTGCGCTTCTTTGGCCGCATCGTATTCAGCATTCTCCTTCAAATCGCCTTTCTCGCGCGCCTCCGCAATAGCCCTGGAAGCAGCCGGACGGTCAACAGACTTCATCTTTTGCAGGTCCTCCCGCATCTTGTCGAATGTCTCCTTTGTCACATACATATTAGCTTCATTCATACTCTTTGGTTTAAAAAGGGTAAAAAAAATACAACGCCACATTTGATTGCAGCGTTGCAGAACGACAAAATAACTACTTTTTTTTCTAATTTCCTATTAGAGATGGATTTAAGAAGTCTTTAACGGGGGCTAGTTTTTCGGCCGAAAAATGACTTTAATTAATTGATTACAAGCAATTTGAGGATATTAAAACGATTGCATTCATTCTGCTATTCTCAGATACCCAGCTTATCCAAAACCACTTTCGCCATCTTATAATAAGCCTCATGGCTGTAGCCGGCAATATGTGGGGTGATGATGACATTGGGTTGCTCCAGCAGCCACCGCAGATCGGCCTTTTCGTCGGGAGTATAGGTGCCCAGTTTCTCATTTTCCAATACATCCAGCGCCGCTGCCTTCACTTTACCGCTTTGTAAAGCTCCAATGAGTGACTTAACACTGGTTACCTTACCCCTGCTGGTATTCAGGAAATAAGGCTTTCTTTCCATGGCGTCAAAGAACGCGTCGTTGGCCAGGTGAAAAGTTTCGTCGGTAAGCGGTACATGCAGGCTCACCACATCGGCATAACGCAATACCTGTTCAAGTCCTGCTTCGTGAATATAACCCTTCGCAAAATCAGACTTGTACTTATCGTGGGCCAATACCGTTACATCAAAAGAAGAGAGCAGTTTGGCAAACGCGGCCCCGGTATTACCAAAGCCAATGATGCCTACCGTTTTCCCGCTCAGTTCATCGGCACGGTTCTCGGCGCGCAGCCATTTTCCTTCGGCAATCTCGCGGTTACTGCTGCTGATATGATTCATGAGGTTCAGCAACATGCCAAGCGCCTGTTCAGCTACGGCATTGCGGTTGCCTTCCGGACTACTCTCACAACGAATACCCCTGCGCTTTGCATAATCCACATCTATCAACTCCATACCACTTCCCAAACGGCCAATCCATTTCAATTGTGCAGCAGCATCCAGCATGGCTGCATCGATCTTTAAACGGGTGGTTACTATGAGTCCGGTTACTTCTGCAATAGCCAATTTCAATTCATCGTAACTGATGCTCGGCCGGTACAGGGTTTCATAACCAGCTTGCTCCAGGCGTTGCAGGAGGTATTCATGTACGGGTGCTGTAATAATGACTTTAAGTTTCATACGCTAACGGGCTCTCATTTCATTTTAAAGGTCAGTTTGGCAAAATCTTCCACATTCAACTGTTCTGCGCGTTTGCTGAAGATCTCTTCCTGGAGCAGTTCTTTATCGAACAGGCTTTTCAATGGATTCCGCAACATTTTTCTGCGCTGGTTGAAAGCAGATTTTACCAGCGTGAAAAACGAGCGCTCGTTTTTCATATCGTAATGTGTGCTCCTGCGTTTCAAACGGATCACACCACTCATCACTTTCGGGGGCGGGTTGAAACTGCCGGGTGGTACATCGAATAAATATTCCACATCGTAATAAGCTTGTATCAACACACTCAATATGCCATAGTCTTTGCTATTGGGTTTTGAGGTCACACGTTGCGCCACTTCTTTTTGGAACATGCCAATCATGACGGGTACCTGTTCTTTCCATTCCAGTATCCTGAACAATATCTGCGATGAAATATTATAAGGGAAGTTGCCTACAACGGTGAAAGGAACAGGGAAAGGCAAGGCCACATCCAGGATGCTTTCATGCAATATTTTTCCTTTGATGGAAGGATAGCTGTGTTCGAGATACGCTACTTTTTCGGCATCCAGCTCCACTGCCTTGAATTCGATAGCCGACAGTTGCAGCAGGTATTTGGTGAGGGCGCCGCCACCGGGACCAACTTCCAGCAGGTGACTGAAATCGTCTTCCCGTAAAGCTTTCACTATCTTTTCGCAGACCCGTTCATCTTTCAGGAAATGCTGGCCCAGTGACTTTTTCAGCGTGTATTGCATTGCAGCAAAAGTACATCATTGCCCAAAAATGAGCCATGGCCAATAATCCTTATTTTTACAGCCTAAATCTATCCTGAATGAGTTCCGAATTGCAAAAACCCGTTATCGGATTTTCTTGTGGCGATCTGAATGGTATTGGCCTGGAGTTGATCATTAAAACCCTGGCCGATCACCGCCTGCTCGATTTTTGCATACCGGTTGTTTTTGCCAGCAATAAAAGCGTGAACTTCTATCGCAAGAGCCTGTCCGATATCAACTTCAATTATTCCAATGGCAAGGAGCTCGACAGGCTCAACACCAAACAGGTGAACGTGTATAATTCATGGGAGGAAGATGTGGTGATCACGCCGGGGCAACTCAATGAAACAGGCGGAAAATATGCGTTGATCTCACTCAAAGACGCCGCGCAGGCACTCAAAAACGGGCAGATACAAGGACTGGTAACAGCGCCCATACACAAGAAAAACATACAATCGGCCGAGTTTCAATATAGTGGCCATACGCCTTATCTCAAAGCGCTGTTCGAAGTGAATGATGTGCTCATGTTCATGGTGGCAGAGAATATAAAAGTAGGGCTCGTAACCGAGCATGTTACCATTGCCGATGTAGCGCCGCATATTACGCGCGAGAGCATTACCGGCAAGCTGCGCATCATGAACAGCAGCCTGCAAAAAGATTTTGGTATCGACAAGCCCAGGATCGCCGTACTCGGACTCAATCCGCATGCCGGCGATGAAGGATTGATCGGCAATGAAGAAGAAACCATCATCAAACCGGCCATCAAAGATGCCAGGCACAGCATGATGGTCTTCGGCCCCTATAGCGCCGATGCGTTTTTCGCGCGCGGTCAGCACGAAAAATTCGATGCCATACTGGCCATGTACCACGATCAGGGATTGATCCCATTCAAATCGCTGGCTATTGGCGAGGGGGTGAATTACACAGCCGGACTCAACGCAGTACGCACCAGCCCCGATCACGGAACTGCTTTTGATATTGCAGGCAAAGGAAAAGCCGATGCCAGTTCTTTTCTTGCCGCCACTTTCGAATGCATCGATATCATCCGTAGAAAAGCAGGCTATGCCGAAATGCGCCAGAACCCCATGCGCAAGATGAGCGCCAAGATGATGGCCAATGCAGTAGACGAAAAACTTTCGGAAGAAGCAGAAAGTTAATATATCATCGTTTATTTTCCTGCTTTTAAATAACCCTGCAAGGCTTTCACATACGCCTCAAAAGCCGCTACGCCTGCAGGGGTGATCTTACAAATGGTTTGGGGATAATTATTCTTGAATTGCTTGACCACTTCTATATAGCCCGCATCTTTTAATTTTTGAACCTGCACACTGAGGTTACCTGCAGTTGCATTGGTCTTTTCACGGATAAAAGTAAACTCCGCTTCCTTAATGCCGATGAGCAGGCTCATCACTGCAAGCCTCAGTTGAGAATGTAATATGGGATCCAGTTCCTTAAACATGGGTTCTTCTTTGTTCAAGATATCTTTTTCTCAGGATCAGGCCGGGAATAAACCAACAAGTCAGCGCTGCCACAGCGCCGAAGAGCACATCGTACTTGGTAACGGTAAAACAGGATGCAATGAACAACCCATAAGTCAGGATAGCGCCGATGAGCATGGGTCTGAACTTTTTTACCAGGCCCGTTACCAGTGTTGGCAATGCATACAGCAGCAGGAATAAAGAATATATACTGGGAATAGAAGAACCAGCTACAGAAGGAACAATGTTCTCATAAGCAACCAGTCCGAATATAGAAATACCATAAGCCAGCCATACTGCATCCAGTGCATCGTCTTCGTGTTTCCTTACTTTTTTCAAACGCCTTTCCTTCATGGAAATGATCACGTGTGGGATCAATGCAAACAATACCAACAGCCAGATATCAAAACCCAATTCGAACGAAAATTCGATCTCCAGGTAATTCACCAACGAAGCAATGGCTACTACAGAACCCCACAACAATGCTACAATGCCCGTTTCGTGGTAACTGCTTTTTACTTTTTCGATCATGCTGGTGATCAGTTCCAGGCTTTCTTTTTCGCTCAATGTTTTTTGTTCTTTCATCAGATAGATTGTTTCGGTTTCATCAAACAAGTTTAAACCTCACCGGTTACGGAAGGTTTAAACTTAAGAAAAAACTGCACACAAAACTGTTGCCCGTGTCCGTTATACACTATCAACTACTGGCAATCGGCCAGCAATTTTTCAGCTTCAGCCTTTCCCCATACAGGATGCAGGGGCGATGCAGGTTGAAATGTTTTGAACAACTCCACTGATTTCTCTGCATATTTCCTGGCAGCAGCTTTTCCTCCGCCATAAGCTTCCGGTGTTTTGAAAAGTGTTTGTCCTTCCAGGTAATATACACGCGGGTTGTTAGGGTCTGCTTTTTTTGCATCTTCCAGCGCTTTACGTGCTTCAGCGCCATAAGTCTGCCAACGGGTCATAGGGTCTACCGTCATTTGCTGTATCGCCACCATCTGGTGCAGACAATATATCTCCGAATTCTTTTCTATCGACTCGGCCTTGGCAATCAGGTCGCGCGATTTTTCCGCTAACTTGTCTTTATCGGCTTTAGGATTCATCCAACCCGTAATATAATTGGCATAAGCTGCATAATAATAGGGCAGCCACTTGTCTTTTTCAGCGTCGGCAATTCTTTCGAAGAAAGCAGAAGCAGTGCTCATATCATCTGCTGTTTTAGCAGCCGCCAGTTGCTCCAGCCCTTTCTGCATACCGGCTTCATATTTACTTTGCGCCGCCAACCGGCCCGCACAAAAAAGTGATACGATAACGAGAATCTTTTTCATGTTTACATGGTTTGTTGTTAAATATTATTTTTCCTTTTAAATTTTACAAGTTGTTATTGATCGCATCCTGCCTCCTGTCCACGGCCCAGCTCAGGAACAATCCTACGAAAAAGAATTGGGGTGCGGGAGGTGTTATGGCTTCTTTCCGGCTACCATCGTAAGAATAGTTGTAACCAAATACCTGCTTGTTGTCGAGCACATTGGTTACCGATACTACAAATACCCCAAAGGCTTTCCCAATCGAAGTCAGGTAATTCATACTGAATCCCAAGCTATTATAGTTGATGGTCTTACCCTGGTCGGCAATAACATATTGATTACCGTTTTGCATCAGGTTATAATAAGGTCTGCCGGTAGCAAATGAATAGGTAACGTTGAAGCCCGTATTAATGCTGCTCACAAAACGCTTGACCACTACCGAAGCAGTATGATTTGCAGCAAAGCTGGGTTGCAACTCCTGGGGAAAATTGAGGTAATTCCTTTTTGTATCGAGGTACGAATAACTCAGCCAGTAATCCAGTCCCTTGAACGTTTTCTTATCGCGCCAGAACAATTCAATTCCTTTTGCATCCCCGGTACCGCTGTTATCATAAGCCGGGAAGGTCTTCAACAGGTCGTCGTATTTTTTATAATACGCTTCTACACGAAATGTTTGCAGCGTAGTGGTTTTGATATAATTGATGATATAGTGTGTGGCTTTCGTGTAATTGAAGTTGCGCGTGATATAGAGATATGTATTTTCCGGTTTCTGATAGAATACACCGTAAGCAATACTCATCTGTGCGTTCTTACCGGTTTTATATGCCAGTGATACCCTCGGTGCAAAATCAGCCTTATCAATGACTGATGAATGTTCAAACCGACCACCCACTTTAGCAGCCAGTTCATTGGTGATATAAAGATCCGCTTCTGCAAACAGCGACTTCAAATGATCTGGCAGCACTGAACGATAACTGTTGTACAGGTTTTTGTTATAGAAATACATGTACTCCCCACCAAAACGGATCACGCTGATACCACTGATGCGCTTATCCCATACTGCTTTCAACTGTGTAAGATCGCCCCTGGTAATAAGGTTGAAATTGCTGGTATCTATCCAGGGAGTACCCGTTGTTACCGGTACATTCTGCTGGTTTTGTATCTGCTGTGAAATATTGCTGTGATCGGTGCTGAAACTAAAGCCCAGGTTCATTTTCCAGCCGTTGCCCAGGTTCTCGCGCCAGCTGAGGTTATTGTACCAGTTCGTATTCTGTAATCCGAAAGCATTCTTCAAAGAAGGATCGTTGACGTTGGACCGGCGTAAGCCCAGGTCGATGGCACCGAAAGTGGTATAATATTTAATCATGCCGCCTGTTTTGGTCTTGATGCGAAAATTAGCATCGGCCGAATGAAGTTGTGGTATCCTGAAGTAATCGGGCTTCTGTTTCACCACCGCGAAATAAGGTATCAGGTTGGTATACCCATAATTCATACCAAAGGAAGACTGTTTATCCCTCGCTACTTTTTGCATGCCAGCGCCCAGGAAAACAGTAGAGATGGAAGCAGTAGCTTCTGAACGATCGGGAATGTCGATACTTTCCATGATCAACGCAGAAGAAAGCGCCTGGCCGTACAATGCAGAATAACCACCGGTGCTGAAAATGGTTCCTTTGAATAAATTCGGGGTAAACCTTCCACGGGAAGCAATATCAGGCACGCTGGCCTGGAAAGGATTGTTCACCAGGGTACCATCTATGAATTGTTTGGCCTCATAGCCGGCGCCACCGCGCACAAACAATCCTTCCTGCTCGCCTACCTGCTGGGCTCCGGGAAGCGTCTTGACCACCGCGGTGATATCGGCATTGGCACCTCCGGTGGTATATACATCCAAAGACGACAATACCGTAGCGGCCTTCTTCCTGTCACCTGCTTCAAAACTTCCTGCAGTAACAGTTACTGCTTTCAATTCGCTGATCTCTTCTTTCAAAGCAAAAGAAACTTCAACAGGAGTAGTTCCAATCGTTACTTTTTCTTCCACTGTTTTATAACCAAGCAGGGATGCCACCAACACCTGCTCGCCTTTTTCAAATGTTTTAAACGAAAAATGACCTGCCGAATCGGCAACGCCGCCATCGTATGAACCTTTCACTACAATACTGGCTCCAGGCAGTATATGGCCTTTCGCATCTTTTACTTTACCTGTGATGCGTACCTGGGCGCCGGCAATGCCCGACAACCCAAGGCCAACCAATATCATGATCCATTTTTTCATTATCACTCAGTTTTGGAACACGAACATAAAGTAGTTTATTTTATAAACAAAAATATTTGGATGAGCGGTAATAAAAAACATCACCCTTTCTCTTTGCCCCGGGTTTAAACCCGGGGCAAAGAGAAAGGGTGATTAAAATCAATCTATGAACTACTTATTTATACTGAACCGCCAAGCTCTTAGCCAGTTCGGTCATCTTGTTCAATCCGTCTTCAGGCAGGTTACCTTTTTTGAACTCAGCCAGTACATCAGGCAGTTTGTTTTCCATTTCCATCAGGAAGTGGCTTTCAAACTCTTTCACCTTTCTTACTGCGATATCGCGTAAGAGTCCCTGTGTACCCAGGTAAATGATGGCTACCTGTTTTTCTACAGAGAACGGTGTATACTGTGCCTGTTTCAGCACTTCCACGTTACGGGCACCTTTGTCGATCACCGATTTGGTAGCCGCATCGAGGTCGCCACCGAATTTAGAGAACGCTTCCAGCTCGCGGTACAGCGCCTGGTCGAGCTTCAGTGTACCGGCAACTTTTTTCATCGACTTGATCTGCGCGTTACCACCCACACGGCTTACCGAGATACCTACGTTGATAGCCGGACGGATACCTGCGTTGAACAGGTTGCCTTCCAGGAATATCTGGCCGTCGGTAATAGAGATCACGTTGGTAGGAATGTATGCAGATACGTCGCCAGCCTGTGTTTCAATGATGGGCAGCGCTGTGAGCGAACCACCACCTTTCACCAGGTGCTTGATAGAAGCAGGCAAATCGTTCATGTTCTTGGCAACAGAATCATTGTTGATCACTTTGGCTGCACGTTCCAGCAAACGGCTGTGCAGGTAGAATACGTCACCAGGATACGCTTCACGTCCGGGCGGTCTTCTCAGCAGCAATGATACCTCACGGTAAGCCACCGCTTGCTTGGACAGGTCATCATAAATGATCAATGCAGGGCGACCGGTATCGCGGAAAAATTCTCCGATCGCAGCGCCGGCGAAAGGTGCATAGAACTGCTGCGGAGCAGGATCTGATGCAGAAGCCGATACGATGGTAGTGTACGCCATCGCACCATTATCGGCCAGGGTCTTCATCACACCGGCTACGGTAGATGCTTTTTGTCCGATCGCTACATAAATACAATATACAGGCTTGCCTGCATCGTAAAATTCTTTCTGGTTGATGATGGTATCGATACAGATAGCAGTCTTACCGGTCTGGCGGTCACCGATCACCAGCTCACGCTGTCCGCGTCCGATGGGAATCATCGCGTCGATCGCTTTGATACCTGTTTGCAGGGGTTCTTTTACCGGCTCGCGATAAATTACACCAGGGGCTTTACGCTCCAGGGGCATTTCATACAATTCACCGGCAATGGGACCTTTACCATCGATGGGTTCACCCAGTGTATTGATCACACGGCCTACTACACCTTCTCCTACTTTGATAGAAGCGATCTGGCCAGTCCTTTTTACTTTATCTCCTTCACGTATCCCGCTGCTCTCACCCATCAATACCACACCCACATTATCTTCTTCCAGGTTCAGGGCGATGGCTTTTACACCATTATCGAATTGTACCAGCTCACCGCTGCGTACACCGTTCAGGCCGTATACGCGGGCAATACCGTCGCCTACCTGCAATACGGTTCCCACTTCTTCAAGATCAGCCGAAGCATTGAAATTGCTCAGCTGCTGCTTCAGTATCGCTGATATCTCGTCGGGTTTAATGTCCACCATGGTATATACTTTTAAAAGTTATGCTTGTTGATTATCGTATTTGATGAATATAATCGTTCCGGAGGAATTGGTTCTTGATATCTTTCAGATCGCGCAGGATGCTCGCATCCACCAGGTTGTTATCAAACTCCAACACAAAACCGCCGATCAATCGCTCATCTGTTTTGGTTTCCAGCTCAACCGTGCCCAATGACCTTTCAGATTGCACTTTCTGGCGGATCGCCTGTTTCAGTTCTTCGCTGATAGGCGCTGCCGTTGTGAGCGTAACACTGTGTATACCTTTCAGTTGCTGGTATTGTTCAATGAATGCAGCAACGATCTCCGGCAGATCACTTTCCCTTCCTTTCTTCACCAGCAGGTGATTGAAAGCAGCAGTGAGATCACTCACTTTACCTTTCGTTACAGCAGTAATGATGCTGTTCTTCTGGTCGCCCTTGATAATAGGACTGCGCAACAGCAACAGGAATTCCCGGCTGCTCTTGCACACTGCCTTCAGGTACAACATATCGGCGTACACGGCTTCCAACTGACCCTTATCTATCGCCAGGTCAATCAGACTCTTTGCGTACCTGCTCGCTAATCTTTGATTTGGCATATTCTTTTTTAAAGAATCAATTTAATTTTACTCCTTCCGCTAATTCTTTAATGTATTTCTCCTGACCTGTTTTATCAGCCAGCTCACGACGCAATACTTTTTCAGCCACTTCCACCACCAAGCTTCCTACCTGGTTCTTCACATCGGTCAGTGCCGCATTTTTCTGCTGGGTAATAGCTTGCTGTGCTTCGGCAACAATCCTGTCGTACTCAGATTTGGCTTTGTCTTTCGCTTCTGAAACCATTTTCTCGGCAGTTTCTTTGGCTTCCTTCAGCATCTTCGCTCTTTCTTCGCGGGCCTTGTTCATCATGGCTTCGTTCTCGCTCTTCAAAGCCACCATTTCAGCTTTCACCTTATCGGCCTTGGCCAAAGCATCTTCAATACCCTGCTCCCTTTCGCTGATCGCTTTCATGATCGGCTTCCAGGCGAACTTTCCCAATACGAATAGCAGTACGAGGAACGCAATGAGGCTCCAAAATGCCAGCCCTACATCAGGCAGTACCAAAGGGTTTATTTCTAATAACATAAGTAACTGTTTATCTGGATTGTAAACTTTCTCAAGATGAAGATTATACAGACCCTCCGCCCTGTGCATCAGGTCTGTATAATGCGTTTGATGGATTAACCATTACCCAACAGGGCAACCACCACCGCAAACAGGGCAACCGCTTCCACGAAGGCAGCGGCAACGATCATGTTTGCACGGATGTCGTTAGCAGCTTCCGGCTGACGGGCAATACCTTCAACGGCGCCCTTACCGATTTGTCCGATACCGATACCGGCACCGATAGCAGCTAAACCAGCGCCGATTGCGGCAACACTTCCTACTACCATTTTGTTACATTTTAATTGTTATTGAAAAAAAATTAATCTTCTGATTCGTTATAATGCGGGTCATGATCACCATGGTGGTGGTGCTCTTCTATCGCCATCCCTATATACATCGCACTGAGCATCGCAAAAATATACGCCTGCAAAAATGCTACCAGCAACTCAATCAAACTAATGAACACTGCAAACGGCACCGCTATTGCTGAAGCATATACTGTTTTAAAGATAAAGATCAGGCAAACCAAACTCAACACCAGGATGTGACCGGCCGTCAGGTTGGCAAACAATCGCACCATTAATGATATAGGCTTGATGAAAACACCGATCAACTCAATAGGCGCCAGGAATAGCTTCATGCTCCAGTGCATACCCGGCATCCAGAAAATATGCTTCCAGTAACTCTTATTTCCCTTGATATTTACTACGATGAACACACATACCGCCAGCGTCATCGTAAAAGCGATATTACCGCTCAGGTTGGCTCCACCGGGAAAGAAAGGGATCAGACCCAGGAAATTATTGATCAATATCAGGAAAAAAAGACTAAGCAGGAACGGCATGTACTTGATATAGTGATGGCCGATATTCGGCTTGGCCACTTCATCACGCACAAACAGGATCACAGGTTCCATAAAAGACTGCAAACCCTTGGGCGCCGATTTAACACCTCTCTTTTTATATGCCGCAGCAACAGAAAGGAAGATCAGCATTAACAGGGTTACACTTACCAATAAAGCCGTTACATTTTTGGTGATAGAGAAATCCCAAACCCTGGCTGAAGCTTCTTTGTTCACTGAACCATCTGCATTCACCACCCTGATCTTTCCATCCACTACTTTGTAAGGATAATGACCATTATACACCACTTGCTCATGGTGTTCATTCATCAGCTTGCTGGAAGAAAAAGATTCCAATCCTTTATCAGAATAAAGGATCACCGGAAGGTGTATGGAAGTATGCCCCCAAAGATGCCAGCTGTGACTGTCTTTGATATGCTCGAGAATTGTTTCGGTAACATTAAATTTTCCTTCCTTTTCAGCATGGGCTGCTTCTTTCCCTTCAGCAGCCACGGCATGGGCTGAATCCTGGGCAAGGCTCACATTAGAAAAAGTTATCAATAAAAGGCCGAAAGTCGCTACCAGTAAAGATTGTACACTTCTGAGGCTCATACCTGTTCCGAAATTTGGCGCAAAGATAGGGGTATGGGGGGTAAAATCAGCCGGCTACTGCCACTTTTTGTTTTTGCTTTTCGAACTGCATTTCATGCAGTTTGGCATAGAAACCACCCAGCAGTAAAAGCTCTTCGTGGTTACCGGTTTCCCTGATCTCACCCTTGTCAAGTACGATGATTTTATCGGCCTTACGGATCGTGGAAAGCCTGTGGGCAATAACGATGGAAGTCCGGCCCGAAATGAGCGTATCTATCGCTCTCTCAATGAGTTGTTCACTTTCTGTGTCAACCGACGAAGTGGCTTCATCCAGGATCAATATGGAAGGATTATACAAAAGTGCCCTGATGAACGACAGCAACTGGCGCTGTCCCAGGCTCAGGGTGCTGCCCCTTTCCATCACATTGTAATCATATCCACCCGGTAATTGCATGATGAAATCATGGACCCCGATCATTTTGGCTGCCTCCATCACCTGGCTTCCCGAAATATCCGGGTTACGCAAAGTGATATTGTCCATGACCGATCCCGAAAACAGGAACACGTCCTGCAACACTACACCAATGCCCTTTCTCAAACAGTCGAGCTCATAATCTTCCACATTTACCCCGTCTATTTTGATCGACCCTTTTTGTATGTGGTACAGCCTGTTCAGCAGGCTGATGATGGAAGTCTTTCCGCTGCCGGTATGCCCTACTAACGCCACCGTCTGGCCTGCTTTCACTTCAAAATCGATATCCTTCAATACATATTGCTCATCGATATAAGCAAACCACACTTTTTCAAAACGTATCTCTCCCCGGATATGCGCCGGCTGGTAAGCCCCTTCGGCAACCGGTACAATTTCATCGGTATTGTCCAGCACTTTCAACACCCTTTCCGCCGCAATCATACCCATCTGCAACACATTGAACTTATCGGCAATCACCCGCAGCGGTCTGAATATCTGGTTAAGGTAAAGGATAAAGGCAATCAGCAATCCCGCATCCAGCGAACGGTCGGCGATCCACCATACCAGGAAGCCCATGCTCAGCGCCAGTACCACCTCCACCACGGGAAAGAAAACAGAATAAGCGAAAATGGCTTTGATATTGGCGTTGCGGTGCTCGCTGTTGATCTTTTTAAACTTGGTAAACTCCCGCTCTTCTGCCGAAAAAGCCTGCACCACCTGCATACCGGTAATGTGCTCCTGTACAAAAGCATTGAGACTGGCCACTGCATTCCTTACCCGGATAAAACTTTTGTTCACGCTCTCCTTAAAATAATACGTGGCTACGATCATCACCGGAAAAGGCACCAGGCAGATCAGTGTCAGGCGCCAATCCATCCAGAACATAGTACCCAATGTAATAACGATGGTGAGCAGATCGGCAATGATCGGGATCAACCCGTCTGAAAAAATATCATTGATACTTTCAATATCGTTGATGGTACGCGTGGTCAGGGTGCCAATGGGTGTACGGTCGAATTGCCGCAAATTGAGCCCCAGTATCTTGCGGTACACGGTAATACGCATGTCCTTTACCACACTTTGTCCCATCCATGCCGTAATAAAACTGAATACGAACCGTATAGTCGTTTCCACGAACAAAAAGACCACCTGGAAAAGCGTAACGGCAATGATAAACCGGGTGGCATCACTCAGATCGGTCCCGAACAACAAAGCTTTCAGCCATTGCGGCGCCAGCACGGCTTTGCCCGTTGCTTTATCAACTGTGAGCTGTATGAGATAAGGGCGTACAGGAGCAAATATGGCCATCAGAATGGCCAGTACAATACTCAGGTAAAATAACCACCGGTATGGCTTTACAAAACGGAAAACCCTTCCCAGCAATGAAAAATCGAAAACCTTCTTTTTAGGCGTCTCACTCATGATAGAGTGTAAAGGTAAGAAGATTCATAAGGAGGCCGTTACCGGTCGTGTAATTCAAAATGCTTCTTGAATTCCGTAATTTCGTAAGCTGAATATGGAGTCAACGCAAGTAACCACGATCGAAGCCCCTTTGCCCGCCTATAATCTCAGTCCAGAGCAGGAAAAAAATGAGATTGTGAGGCATTACCGCGCCTTGTTGCGCGCACTCAGGCCCAAGCTGAAAAAAGGCGATAAGGAACTGCTGCGCCATGCTTTTGAAATGGCCGCCGATGCACACAAGACCATGCGCCGCAAAAGCGGGGAGCCCTATATCCTGCACCCCATCGCCGTGGCCATGATCTGCGTGGAAGAGATCGGCCTGGGCGTACGCAGCACCATCTGCGCACTGCTGCACGATACCGTGGAAGATACCGATATTACCCTGGAAGATGTGGAACACGAATTCGGGACCGAGATTGCCAAGATCGTAGACGGACTGACCAAGATTTCCAATGTTATCGACACCAACACTTCGCAGCAGGCCGAAAACTTCAAGAAGATCCTGCTTACCCTTACCGATGATCCGCGGGTAATCCTTATCAAACTGGCCGATCGCCTGCACAATATGCGCACGCTCGATTCCATGAAGCGCGAAAAGCAACTGAAGATCGCTTCTGAGACCGTGTGGGTATATGCGCCGCTGGCCCATCGCATGGGGCTTTACAACATCAAGACAGAGTTGGAAGACCTGTCGATGAAATACCTCGAACCCGAAGCCTATCGCGAGATTGCCAAACGGTTGTCTGAAACCAAAAGGGAACGCACACGCTATATCAACGAATTCATCCGCCCGTTAAAAGAAAAACTCACAGCCTCAGGCT
This sequence comes from Hydrobacter penzbergensis, assembly GCF_900106985.1. Classification (NCBI taxonomy): domain Bacteria; kingdom Pseudomonadati; phylum Bacteroidota; class Chitinophagia; order Chitinophagales; family Chitinophagaceae; genus Hydrobacter; species Hydrobacter penzbergensis. The sequence continues at coordinate 117,736 of NZ_FNNO01000007.1, forward strand.
TCCATTTCGAGATTTACGGAAGACCCAAAAGCATCCATTCCATCTGGAACAAGATCAAAAAGAAAAGTGTTTCGTTTGAAGAGGTATACGATTTATTCGCCATCCGTGTGATACTCGACTCTCCTCCCGAAAAAGAAAAAGAAGATTGCTGGAAAGTTTATTCCATGATCACCGATGAATACATGCCTTCACCGGAAAGACTGCGCGACTGGCTCAGCAACCCCAAAAGCAATGGGTATGAAGCCTTGCACACAACGGTGATGGGTCCGCAGGGAAAATGGGTGGAAGTACAGATCCGCACCAAGCGGATGAACGAGATCGCTGAAAAAGGACTGGCAGCGCATTATAAATACAAGGAAGGCAGTAACGATGAGGACCGTTTCGATAAATGGTTCGGACAGATCCGTGAAGTGCTCAATACACCCGATACCGCTGATGGTGTCGACTTTCTGCAGGATTTCAAGACCTCTTTCCTCGCTGAAGAAATCTATGTATACACCCCCAAGGGCGAAGTGAAGATGTTGCCTACGGGTAGCACAGCGCTGGATTTTGCTTTTGCCATCCACTCGGCCATCGGCACCAAATGTATCGGCGCCAAAGTACACCATAAGCTGGTGCCCATCAGTCATAAGCTGCGCAGTGGCGACCAGGTGGAGATCATCACCAGCAGCAAGCAGAAACCTTCGGAAGACTGGCTCAGCTTTGTGGTAACCGCCAAAGCCAGGAACAAGATCAAAGACGCACTGCGCGAAGAAAAAAGAAAGGTGGCAGAAGACGGCAAATACCTCCTGCAACGGAAACTGGAGGCCATGGGCGCCGCTTATAGTCAGTATAACATCGAAGAACTGGTACAGTTTTACAAAGCACCTTCTTCGCTCGACCTGCATTACCGCATCGCCACCAAGGCCATCGATCTCAAAGAACTGAAAGAATTCCAGGTGCTGGGCGATAAACTGGAGATCCCCAAGCCCAAACCCCTTATTGTTGGCGAGCCTGTTGTTGACCATACCCACCACAAAACCTTCAACCGCAAAGACTCGGAACTCATCATATTCGGAGAGAGCAGCGATAAGATCATGTATTCGCTGGCCAAATGCTGTAACCCCATCCCGGGCGACGACGTATTTGGTTTTGTGAGCACAGGTAAAGGTCTCATCATACACCGCACCAGTTGTCCCAATGCCGCCCAACTCCTGGCCAATTACGGGCACCGCGTTGTGAAAACCAAATGGGCCAAGAACAAGGAGATTTCTTTTCTTACCGGCCTCAAGATCGTGGGACTCGATGACGTGGGTGTCATTAATAAAATTACCAATGTAATCAGTGGCGACCTGCGCATCAATATCGCTGCCTTGACCATTGAGTCGAAGGAAGGTCTGTTCCAGGGTACCATCAAAGTGTTTGTACACGATAAAGAAGAGCTGGAAGAGCTGGTGAGCCGGTTAAAATCACTGGCCGGAATACAAACAGTTGATAGGTTTGATACGGAGACAGTTTAGTTTTTCAGTTTTTTTAAAAAAAGCCCGCGCTACATCCTATTTTTGCCGCGATTTCAAAAGCTTATTATGGTAGATGTAATTTTAGGTTTGCAATGGGGAGATGAGGGCAAGGGAAAGATCGTTGATTATTTCGCCCCTCATTATGATATCATTGCCCGTTTCCAGGGTGGTCCGAATGCCGGGCACACTTTGTATGTAGATGGCAAGAAAATGGTGCTCCACCAGATACCCTCCGGTATTTTTCATCAGAACACCATCAACGTGATCGGGAATGGTGTAGTACTCGATCCTGTTACTTTGAAAAGAGAATGCGACGCCGTAGCGGCTTTTGGCATCGATGTAAAAAAGAATCTCTTCATTTCCGACAGGACCAACATCATCCTGCCTACCCACCGCGCTCTCGATAAAGCATCCGAACTTTCCAAAGGAGAAGCTAAGATCGGCTCTACTTTAAAAGGTATCGGCCCAGCGTATATGGATAAAACAGGAAGAAATGCTTTGCACGTGGGTGACCTGCTTGATAAAAGTTTTACCACCCAATACATTAAGCTGCGGCTTAAGCACCAGAAACTGCTCGATAATTTCCATTTCATGGAAGATATCTCTGCCTGGGAAGAAGAATTTTTCGAAGCGCTGGAATTCCTCAAGACACTTAAAGTGATCAATTGCGAATATTTCGTTAACAATAAAATTGCCGAGGGCAAGAAAGTATTGGCCGAAGGCGCACAGGGCAGCATGCTGGATATCGATTTCGGCACATTTCCCTTTGTTACTTCTTCTAATACGATTTCTGCCGGCGTTTGTACCGGTTTGGGCGTATCACCCAAACAGATCAACGAAGTATTGGGCGTAACAAAAGCTTATTGTACCAGGGTGGGCAGCGGACCATTCCCCACCGAACTGCATGATGCTACCGGTGAAGAGCTGCGCAAAATCGGTAATGAGTTTGGCGCTACCACCGGACGTCCCCGCCGCTGCGGATGGATCGATCTCGTAGCGCTCAAATATGCCTGCATGATCAACGGTGTTACACAAGTAATCATGACCAAAGCCGATGTGCTCGATTCATTCGAAGAACTAAAAGTATGTACTGCCTATAATATCAATGGTATAGAAACAAAAGAAGTGCCTTATCAATTGCCAAGGGTACAGGCCGAGCCCCAGTTACAAAGTTTCAAGGGCTGGCATTCCGATACTACCAAAGTAAAAGAAAGCGCGGCATTGCCCGATACCATGCATACGTATATTAACTTTATCAATCAATACATCGGCGCTCCGGTTAAATATGTTTCCAATGGACCCGGACGCGAACAAATCGTGCACATTTAAGGTCGGTTGGCACTGCATTTGTGAAAGAAAAAAAATATTTGGTTCATATCGATTTGCGTTGAAATTTTACGCAGTAATCTGATTGGTTTATGGCAGCAAAATCTGACAAGGACAAGAAACCCGCGGTACCCAAAAATGCTCCTGCAAAAAATGCGGATGAGAAACCGTCTTCCAAAAGCAAGAAGCAAACGGACGATGATGATGACGATATTGATGACGACGATGATATGGATGTAAAACCTGCGCCAGGTAAGAAAGCGTCCAAAGCCGCATCGAAAAAATCGAAGGACGAAGACGACGATGATGATTATGGAGATGAGCCCGAAGACGATTGGGACAAAGCAGAGGAAGACGACAATTGGGATCCTGACTTCGACGAATTCGATATTCCTAAAAGCAAGACCAAAAAAAGTGGCGGCGGCGGGAAGAAGAAAGGCGGAGAGGACGATGATGACTTCAAATTAGATGATGACTTCAAGGAATTCGACCTTTTCAATGATAAGAGTGGCGGATTCGACGACGATGAAGACGATGATTTCTAATCATCCTGCACGTGAATAGAACAACAGCTAAATTCACAGTACCCGATACTGCAATATTTAAAAAGCAAATGTTGAACTGGGCCAACCGATTCAACATTTGTTCTTTTCTGGATAACCACCAATACCATTCCAGCCATCATTCCGTTGAATGTCTTGTAGCTGTCGGCGCCGAAACTATCTTCAACCCAACGGAGAATATACTGCCTGCTTTCGCCGGTTTCCTGGCGCAACAGAAGGACTGGCTCTTTGGCCATATTTCCTACGATCTCAAGAGCGAAATAGAAGGCCTTCCATCTCATCACCCCGATTTCATCGGCTTTCCAACCCTGTTTTTTTACAGGCCGCAAACGGTTCTGCAACTGAGTGGTACAGCGCTAACCATTTCAAGCCTCAACGGTCATCCGGCCGATATATTCAACAGTATACAGTCTTGCGACCCGGTTCCGCCAGCATCAGATAATGCCAGTATTCAAACCAACGCCAGGATCAGCAAGGAAGACTACCTGTCTATCGTTAAACAATTGCAGCGGCATATCCTCAGGGGCGACTGTTATGAGATCAATTTCTGCCAGGAATTCTTTGCAGAACAGGTAACAGTATCTCCTTTGTCGCTCTACGCCCGCCTCACGGCCATGTCGCCTACCCCCTTTGCCTGCTTTTACAAACTCGAGGATCAATACTTGCTTTGCGCCAGTCCCGAACGGTACTTGCAGAAAAAGGGAAACACCCTTATCTCCCAGCCCATCAAAGGAACAATAAAAAGAGATTTGTTAAATGAGGAGGCAGATAAGCAATTGATCGCCCGGTTACAGCAAAGCGAAAAAGACCGCAGCGAAAACGTGATGGTGGTTGACCTGGTGCGCAACGACCTGAGCCGGGTTTGTAAAGAGGGAACCGTGGAAGTGGAAGAGCTCTTCGGTGTCTATAGTTTTCCGCAGGTACACCAGATGATCTCTACCATCAAGGGAGAACTCAAAGAAGGAATAAACCTCGCCGATGTATTGAAAGCCAGCTTTCCCATGGGTAGCATGACAGGCGCACCCAAAAGAAGGGTGTTGGAACTGATCGAGCAGTTTGAAAGAACTAAAAGAGGTTTGTATTCAGGTGCTGTTGGCTATATAGACCCCGAAGGCAATTACGATTTCAACGTAGTAATCAGGAGTCTTTTTTACAATGCCACAACCCGTTACCTCAATTACCAGGTAGGTGGTGGCATCACCTTCTACAGCGATGCTGAAAAGGAATACGAGGAGTGTTTATTGAAAGCATCTGCCATACAGCAAGTGCTCAATGGGCAAGATCGCTAAGCAACTACTTCCAGTCCCACAACACAATATCCCAAACCATACCGCCGTAATTCAGCGTGTCCAGCACCTGGAAACCCGTTTTGAGGTGTGCTTTCAACGAACGTGCATTTTCCTGGGCGATATCGGTGAGGCAATAATCAAATTCTCCCGACAAAACTTCCCTGAAATGCCGGTATAACTGCTGCACCAGTCCCATACCACGATACCCTTTTGCTACACATAGCTGGCCTACCACTACATAGCGGGCATCCTTCAACGAAACATCTTTATACCTCTTTTGATCGATGGTATGAAACAGATCGGCCAGCAGATCATGATCTTTGCCTACCGATTTTACAGCCACCAGGGCATAACCCACTACCCGGTCGCCGTCTTTTGCAATCACCGAGGGACTCGCCCGGTGCATGGCTTCCAGAAATGCAAGCGTATATTCAGCCGTAACAAAACCTTCGCTGCCTGCTTCCCCGGCCGATACATTTTTTTTCAGGTTCTCTTGCTGCAACTGCAATATTCCCTGCAGTTCAACCATTTCCGTTACCCTTTTGATCTTTATCATCTGTGTACAATATGGAACGAAGTTATCGCATTAAAAAGGCACTTATGTCGCGGTGACATAAGTGCCTGTATGTTTATTGTTATTGAAACCCAGTCTAAAACTTAATAGTTACGGAAGCATTGAAAATGGTTCCCAATTGGCTGAACTGTGATCCATTGTATCCCAGGATTCGGTAGCGGCCACTGAAAGCCAGGAATCCTTCCAGCAAGCTTTTGTCGGCAGGACTTTTCAAAGTGCTCTTGGCAGCCGCATAGTTCGGATCAGATGCATTACCGGTCAACTGCAACTCCCATTTGGGCAACACGTTGAATAGGTTGTTAACGGTAACAGAAGCCGATACTTTGCTGCTAATATCATATCCGATATTCAGGTCAGTCACAACATTTGTTTTGAAAACCTGCTTGATATTATTCATAATATCACCGCCGTTATCCAGGTCCTGGAATTTGGTAGGTCCGAATACTGTGTTGTTGAGATTAAAGCTCCATTTTTTTACATGGTAGTCCACACCAACTACTGTCTTGAATTTAGGCCGGCTCTCTGTAAGCAAAGATTTGATCTGCGCACTGAGAATAGTACCTCCATCGGCCTTGATGGCAGCCGGATCGTTAGGCGTACCAACGATCTCGTTACTGAGTGTTACGTTACCCGCCAGGTTAAAGCCCAGCTTGCCGGCGCCCAGTGCCACGTTGCGATAATTGGCTACATAATCAATTCCTCGGGTCTTGGTTTCGATACCATTGATGAAGAATTGTATTTGTACAATACCTGCCTGTTGCAATATCTGCCCAAGTGTGCTGTTGGGATTATTGGAAGAGATGGCGGAACTGTAAACGATCCTGTCTTTGATGGTAATATCATAATAGTCTACTGTGATATTGAAATTTTTATTGGGTGTAATGCCAATACCGATGGTGTAGTTATTTGATTTTTCCGGTTTTAGTTTGGGTACACCCAACAGGAACGCTTGCTGGCTATAGTTATTGAACAATCCGGATAACTGGATGGTACCGGCTACGAAAGAGGCTTGTGTAGACTGGTCATAGATCTGGTGCAATGTAGGCGCCCTGAATCCCGTAGAAGCCGATCCCCTGATCACAAAACGGTCATCGGCCAGTTTGTAACGGGAAGACAATTTCCACACAAATGCATCTCCGAAATCGCTATAGTGCTCTGCACGGATGGCGCCATCCACCAAAAAGTCTTTGGTAATATCCCAACTGGCGTCTGTATAAGCGCCGAAGTTAAAGCGGCTGTTGGTAGTGGCATTTTCTGTACGTATACCCGGGAAAGAATTGGCGCCCTGTCCGGAATAAGAAGCCGTATCGCCTGCAATGATCTTATAGGTTTCCATCCTAATCTCGGAACCGAATGCCAGGCTGAAGTTATCGGTAATGGATTTGGAAATATCGTAGTTACCTACAATATGCGAGAACCGGAAACCACCAGGCCTGAATGAAGTAGGACTTTTCGATTTCAAGCTATGGTTTACCGTATTGTCAACACTGTACAATTGTTGGTTGCCGCCTATTGTTAAGCTAACATCCTGTTTCCATCCGTTCTTTTCATCCTTCACTCCTAGGGTTGCATTGTAATCTACGAGTTGACCTTCAAATGTAGGCTGATAGCCGATGTATCCTTTGTACAAAGCGATCGATGCTGGATCGGTGCTTCCGGTATAATCAACCCCGTTCGGGTTGGGTGTATGCAGTAATCCGTAATCTTTTTTCCAATAAGGCGTTCTGTAGTTCGCATTACTTAAAACTCTTTTTACAACCAGTGCGGCATTACTGTAAAACTCGCCGCCGTTTTCTCCTAAGGGTACGCCGAGGTTAACAAGGAATTTGGCAGCGCTGGCATCACCGGTACCGTTTGTATTGTTAGCGTTAGGATATACTTTCAGGTAATCTACAATTGGTTTATTGGCAGGATCGGTCAGTGGTAATGTAGGATCTCCGAAAGTGGCTACTTCAGTAGGCACATCAATGATGCCGGAACGAACGGCGTTTTCCTGCCGGCTGAAATCAACCGTATAATTCAGGAAACCATTTTTGGCAATATTGGAACCGCTGTTATACGATACGCCATAAGTAGCGCCGTCCCCTTTGTGTGTAATACCCGAATTCACTGTCAAGGAACTATACTGGTATCTGTCTTTCAAAATAATATTCATTACCCCCGCAATGGCATCTGATCCATATTGCGCAGAAGCCCCATCTCTTAATATCTCCACTCTTTTGATGGCATCAGTGGGAATGGCCGACAGGTCTGCGCCGGTCTCACCACGTCCCGGTGCAAACTGAACATACAACAGTGAACTCAGGTTCTTTCTTTTACCATTGATCAGGATAAGCGTACGGCTGGGTCCCAGGTTCCTGATCTCATAAGGATCCAGCAAGGTGGTTGCATCGTTCACCGGTGTGTTCACGGAGTTGAATGAAGGTACCCGGTACATCAGGCTCTTATCAAAGCTGACCTGTCCGGTGGTTTTCAAAGCGCTGGCATCGAAATTATCAACCGGCAACGGCGTGGTTGCGGCCGAACGGGGCAATGCACGGCTACCTACCACTACGATGCCTTCCAAACTGGTGGTACCTTCTTTCATTACAATGGAAAGTGCACCTGTTGTAGCCGTAATGGTTTGGACTTCTGTCAGGTAACCAACATAGGAAATTTCGAGAATGGCTTTGGCTCCGGGAATGGTAAGACTGAATTTTCCATTTTGGTCGGTCAGGGTACCCCGGCTGGTATTTTTGACCTTTACAGAAACTCCCGCAAGGGGATTGTGTGAGGCATCTGTTACAACACCTGAAGCAGTAAATTGTGCCAGCATGACCATTGGCATTGCACAAAACAATGCCAGGATGAAGATTTTGGTTAATGGGTCTCTCATGTAGTACGTTTTAGATTTAAAAAAAAGCTGCACCTGAAAGAGTAAACTCGGTCCCGGCACAGCTGATTCTTAGAAAAATAAAAAGCGTATCTAAGAATTCGAAATATTATTAATTAATATTCAATTAAAGAGAGTTTAAAACAACCACTTTTAAATATTTTCTAATCTATTTGCCGTTACTGCTTTTCTCAAGCTATTTCCGGGCTAATACACGACTTATCCTGCATTCAGGTTTCCCTGTAATAACAGTTTGAGTGATTCCATGAGTAATTGTCCTTTGATTGCTTCAAAAACCGGGAGTTTGTCTTTCGGAAGGCGGAGGCTGTATTTTTTTCCTGCTGAAAGGGTTTTATCGAAACCGGGGTTCCATTTATGGAATTGTACCGCGTCGAGGGAGAGTTGTTGTACCAGTACAGAAGAACGGTATCGTCCGCTTACTTCCACTATAGCACTGCCTGCCAGTTCATCGGTACTTAATGCTACTTCCTGCGTACGGAGCATGGCCTCTTTTTGTACTTCTGTTTCGCTGGCCGTCATGGTGGTGAGGCCACCGCTGCCTTCAAATATATAATGGGTGCCGATGAATTTTTTAACGTGGTTTCGCGTCTCTTCCGGCAGGTAATATTGCAGGTTCCAGAAATCACGGCTGCCTGCTTTTCGTATCGCCTGCCTCACCCTGCCGCTGCCACCATTGTAAGCAGCTACCACCAGCAGCCAGTCGCCAAACTCATCATACAACTCTTTCATGAGCTTGGCAGCCACATGGGTGCTCTTATAATAATCCATCCGTTCATCGCCCCTGCCACCTACCCGCAGGCCAAAACGTTTTGCCTCATAATCCATCAGTTGCCAGGGACCTACGGCGCCTGCCCAGGATACCAGCCCGGAATTAAGGTGACTTTCGATCACGCTCAGGTATTTCATCTCCCTGGGCAAACCATATTGGTCCAGGATATTATCGTACAGGTCGAAATACGGACGGCCCCAGCCTTTCATTCGCTCCAGCTCTTTGCCTTGTTTTCTGATATATTCTTCCACGAAAGAAACAGCCCGCGGATTCAACTGGGCCGCATAGGGCTTGGTAGCATCGAAATGATCGTTTTTGAAAAGACTCTTGAAACCATACTTGCCGTCAATGGTGGAATCACTCAAGGGTTTATCAGCGTACGCGTTGGTAAACGACAGAGTGGTCATTCCACCCATTATGAAAGCAAAAGCCACCAGGGTGAGCCTGGAAACAGCAATGGGACAATGAAGACTGATCCCGAACCAACGCATGAATACGATTTTTGGGCTTTTACTGCAAAGACATCATGTCTTTCGAAATACGCAGCAAAGATACCTCATCGAAATGAGAAGCCATGACCTGCAGGCCGAAGGGCATGCCGTTGGAGTGTTTGAAAAGGGGAATGGATATGCCCGGAATACCCACCAGGTTGGCAAATACAGTATAGATATCGGCGAGGAACATTTCCACCGGATCGTGGCTCATTTCGCCAAATTTGAAAGCCGGCGAAGGAACCGTAGGGGAAATCAGTGCATCGTATTGCGAGAAAATAGCTTTTGTTCTGTCGCTCAATATTCGCCTTACTTGTTGCGCCTTGGTGAAATAAGCGTCGAAATATCCGGCACTCAGTACAAAACTACCCAGCATAATACGGCGTTGCACTTCCTTACCGAAACCCTGGCTGCGGGTAGCTTTATACAAGGCGGTAAGGTCCATATCCTGACAGGGAGCACGGTAACCATATTTTACGCCATCGTACCTCGAAAGGTTGCTGGAGGCTTCGGCAGTGGTGAGCACATAATAAGCAGGCACCACATATTCCAGCAATTCAAAATCAACTGCTTCAACAGTATGCCCGGCATCGGACAGTTTTTTTATATAGGCTTCCGTTGCCGCTTTGATCTCGGGGTCGAGCCCGGGATGTTCCAGTGCTTCCCTGAAATATGCCAGTTTGTACTGTGGTTTATCTGAAACTGTTTCCAGTGCCTGCGTATAAGCAGGAACCGGCTGTTCAGAAACCGTGCTGTCGAATGCATCTGCACCGGCAATTACTTCCAGCGTGAGGGCTGCATCTTCAATGGAGCCAGCAAAAATACCTATCTGGTCAAACGAAGAAGCATAAGCGATCAGTCCGTAACGGGAAATCCTTCCATAAGTAGGTTTGAGGCCGATGATCCCACAGAAATCTGCCGGTTGTCGAACAGAACCTCCGGTATCGCTACCCAGGCTCACCATACAAAGACCCGCCTGTACTGCTACAGCCGATCCGCCCGATGATCCACCCGGTACTCTTGTTGTATCAAGCGCGTTCTTTACCACACCGAAAGCAGAGTTTTCATTGCTGCTACCCATTGCAAATTCATCGCAGTTATGACGGCCGATAATGATGGCGCCGGCATCCAATAATTTTTCTACGGCAGTAGCATGGTAAATGGCATGAAAGCCATCCAGTATACGTGATGCAGCTGAAACAACATGGCCTTTGTAACACAACACATCTTTCAATCCTACCACTACTCCATGAAGCGCACCAAAAGTTCCACCTGCTGTGCGCTGCGCATCAAGTGCTGCGGCCCTTTCAAGGGCTTCTTCTTCGTACACTTCCAGGTATGCATTCAGTGAGGCTGTTGCACGGATAGCATCTACATAAAAACGAACGGCCTCCACACAGGTGGTTTGGCCGTTCTGTAATGCCTTATGGTAGTCTTTGATTGTGCTGAAACGAAACAAAGGCCAGAATACTTTTTAGAGAGAAAATAATGAAGATGGTTAGTTGCTGGCAGGAGTCTCAGGATGATCCTTTTCTTTCATACCTTCTTCCAGTTCTTTCTTCACATTGTTCTTAGCATCATTGAATTCACGAATGCCTTTACCAAGGCCACGCATAAATTCAGGAATTTTTCTGCCACCAAATAAAACGAGTACAACAACCGCGATCAATAAGATCTCTTGGAATCCGAGATTACCCATAAAATAAATGTTTTTGAGGACACCAAAGGTAAGACTAAAACAATAGCTCACCTCCATAAAATTTAATTATCCTTCCTAAGACTTAACAAAAAAGCGGAAGTTTAGTTTTACCTAGCCTTCCGCTTTGCAATATTTTCCTAAAAATACTAGAAACGTTTTTCTTTGATACGGGCGCTCTTACCACTTCTCTCACGGAGGTAGAACAGTTTCGCGCGGCGAACCTTACCGGTTTTGTTCAACACGATAGAATCGATATTGGGTGACAACAGGGGGAACAAACGCTCCACACCTACACCGTCAGATATCTTACGAACGGTGAAAGTAGCCGTAGCTCCCTGGCCCTGTAATTTGATCACATCGCCACGGAAATCCTGGATACGCTCTTTACCACCTTCGATAATCTTATATTTAACGGTCACATTATCACCGGCTTTGAACTTCGGGTGCTCTTTTTTAGCTGTCAACTGGTCGTGTACAAACTGAACTGCTGCGTTCATAACTTTAAATTTTAACGGACGGCAAAGGTAAGGGGTGTAGCGTAGAATCCCAAATAAATTTACCTCGCTACGTTCACTGCCCTTTTCTCCCTGATAACAGTCACTTTGATCTGCCCCGGATAGGTCATTTCGGTCTGTATTTTCTGGGCTATTTCGAAGCTGAGCTTGTCGCTGTCGGTATCAGATACTTTTTCTGCTTCCACGATCACCCGCAGTTCCCTGCCGGCCTGGATAGCATAGGCTTTTTCCACACCAGGATAAGCCAGGGCCAGGTTTTCAAGGTCTTTAATACGCTGGAGGTATTGCTGCATGATCTCGCGGCGGGCACCGGGACGGGCGCCGCTGATGGCATCACAAGCCTGTACAATGGGTGAGATCACATATTGCATTTCCATCTCATCGTGGTGGGCGCCGATCGCGTTCACCACAGCGGGGTTCTCTCCATATTTTTCGGCCAGCTTGGCCCCCAACAGGGCATGGCTCAATTCGGTTTCCTCATCGGGCACTTTACCTATATCGTGCAAAAGACCTGCGCGCTTGGCCAGCTTGGGGTTCATACCCAGCTCCGAAGCCATGATGGCGCACAAATTGGCGGTCTCACGGCTGTGCATGAGCAGGTTTTGTCCGTATGAAGACCTGAAACGCATTTTACCTACTATACGCACCAGTTCCTTATGCAATCCATGAATACCCATTTCAATAACGGTGCGCTCTCCTATTTCCATTACCTGCTCTTCCAACTGGCGGCGGGTCTTTTCTACTACTTCCTCAATACGGGCAGGGTGGATACGGCCATCCGCTACCAGTCTTTGCAAGCTCAAACGGGCAATCTCCCTTCTCAATGGATCGAAAGAAGAAAGTACAATGGCTTCGGGGGTATCGTCCACAATCAGGTCAACACCCGTTGCCGCTTCAATGGCGCGGATATTACGACCCTCACGGCCAATGATCTGGCCCTTGATCTCATCGGTTTCCAGGTTGAAAACGGTAACGGTATTTTCAATGGTTTGCTCGGCAGCCGTACGCTGGATCGATTGTATCACAATCTTACGGGCCTCCTTATTGGCTTTCTGCTTGGCGTCTTCAATGATCTCCTGCTGCAAAGCCAGGGCGCGTGTATGCGCTTCCTGTTTCAGGCTTTCTACCAACTGCGCACGCGCTTCGTCGGCGCTCAGTCCGGCTATTTTTTCCAGCCGGCGGATATGTTCTTCCTGGTGTTTTTCCAGTTCGGTACGCTTAAGGTTCACCACCTCGATCTGGCGGTTCAGGTTTTCCTTGATGGCCTCATTCTCCTTCATCTGCTTGTCCAGCGCCGCTTCTTTCTGGTTGATCGTGATCTCTTTCTGCTTGGCGCGGTTTTCCGACTCACCTATCTTGCGGTTACGCTCCAATACCTCTTTATCGTGCTCTGCCTTGAGTTGCACAAAACGTTCTTTGGCTTCGAGCTGTTTTTCTTTTTTGATGGTCTCGGCCCTGAGTTCGGCCTCTTTGACGATGTTTTTGGCCTGGATTTCGGCTTCTTCTACTTTTTTCTGGGTGTTTTTGGCGAAAATCAGCTTACCCGCTATAAGGCCTACGATCAAAGCAACAACTCCAATAATTATCGAGACAACTGTCTGGTCCATGTTTCTGGCGATTTTTAAAATGGTTCACAATCCTGTTGTGTTTATCACATCTCATTTTCCAGCAATAAGTAAATGATAGACGGCGAAGATAAGTAAGATGTGCCTTAAATCTGGTTTTCAGAGAGGGCTTTATCCAGCATTTTTTCGAGGGATGATAGTCCGGCAGCCGCTTCACCCCATTTTACCAGGTCCATGCCCGACTGGTTCTGTTCGGTAGCGAACCACAGCAGCACCATGGCTACATAGTCCTGCATGTCTTTCCCGGCAAGGTTGCTGCGGAATTCGGCTATCTTATCGTTGATGAGGGCCGCTGTTTTACGAACAGCTTCTTCGTCCTCCGACTGGATACGAAGCCGGTAACTGCGGTCGGCAATGACAATATTTACGGGGATCAGTTCTGACATGGCTTAAGCATTCAGTAAAGCAAGACATTTATCGATCTCTTTCAGGTAGCCGTCGATCCTTTTTTCCAGCGTCGCTTTATCCTCCTCACTGCGTGATGATGATGAGCCACCGCCCAGTTTCAAAGCATCTATCTGCTGTTGCAGCAACATAGCAAGGTCTTCTTTTTCCTGGCTCAATTGCGTTGCCCTGTCTATCTCTCTTCTCAGGCGATGGTTCTCTTTCTGCAATAGTTGCTGCTGTCGCAACAACTGATGCAACTTCTCCTGTATGTTTTTAATCTGTGACTCAAGATCAACCATCTCTCTAAGTTACTTCCAAATAATCGGGTTGGGTAGTTTTATTTTCTAATTTCAGCGCCCAATTCTTTCTCCAAACCTTGTACCAGTTTTGCTACCATCGCATCCACTTCTTTATCGGTCAGCGTTTTTTCATCGTCCATGAAAGTAAAACTGATGGCTACCGACTTTTTCCCGGCGCCCAGTTTGTCGCTCTCAAACACATCGAAGAGCTGCATGTTTTTCAGTCTCGGCAGCTTCAGCTTGTGCACTACTGCTTCCATCGCTTCGTAAGAAGTAACGCTGTCTACCACCATGGCGAGATCGCGGTGCATGGCAGGGAACTTGTTCACCTCCTTATACACGATCTTTTGCTTACCAGCTGCTTTCAATAAAGCGGTTAACTGTATATCGATGAAATACACATCCTGGCGAAGATCAAAAGCCTGCAACTTCTTCCTGCTCACTTCTTCCAGCGTACCCAGCAATTGTTTTCCGTGATAAAACTCCAGCAACAACACTCCTTCATCGGGCCTGGTAAAACGCAGATCGGTTAGCCCGCAAAGCGCCGTCAGCGCCGATACCACTCCTTTCGCAGCATACAGGTCGAGCTGTGAAGCCCTGGCCCGCCAACCATCTTCGCCCTGCTTACCGGTCAGGTAAAGACAAAGATGTTCCGGCTCCTGGTAAACGCCCGCTGCATCTACCGCATAAGTCTTGCCAAACTCGAATAAACGCAGGTGGTTATTTTTTCTGTTGATATTATACGCAATAGTTTCCAAACCTGTTTCCAACATGGAAGGTCGCAGCACATCCAGTTCGGCGCTCAGGTTGTTTATCATTTTCACCGTGGTAGCCAGGGTAGCTTCATCGAAATACTTGCTGCTGGTAATGGAATTGGTAAGGATCTCCGCAAAGCCTTGTCCCACCAGGTAATTGGCCATCTTGTCTTTCCAGGCTTCTTTTGCACCCAGGGCATCCACAGCCGGACTGATCGTGATCGATGAAGGAATGGCGATATTGTCCAGTCCGTCTATCCGCACAATTTCTTCCACAATATCAGCAGGTATGCTGATATCCGGCTTGCTGTAAGGAACAGCTACCAGCAATTCATCCAACCCTTCTTTCACAATCTCGAAACCCAGGGCGGTGAGTATTCTTTTTACTTTATCGGGATGATAATTTTTACCGCTCAGTTTTTTCAGGTAATGATTCTTCAGCGCCACTTCTGTTTTGGGCAAAGGCTGAGGATATACATCTACGATATCACTCGCTATTTGTCCGCCTGCTATTTCTTTGATCATCAAAGCCGCTCTTTTCAGCACATTCACCGTATTGGAGATATCTACCCCTTTTTCAAAACGGGTAGCGGCATCGGTTCGCAAACCATGCCGCACCGATGTTTTGCGGATACTAACGGGATTGAACCAGGCGCTTTCCAGGAAAATAGCCCGTGTATTTTCTTTGACGCCGCTTTTTAAACCACCAAAAACACCGGCGATACACATACCTTCCCGGGCATTGCAAATCATCAAATCATCAGCGCCCAGCTTGCGTTCTTTTTCATCCAGTGTGGTGAAGGCAGTGCCCTCGGGCAGGTTTTTAACGATCACGGTATTACCAATGATCGCCGCTGCATCAAAAGCATGCAGTGGCTGGCCTGTTTCATGAAGAATGAAATTCGTGATGTCCACGATATTGTTGATGGGTCGCTGTCCAATGGAAACCAGTTTATCTTTTAACCATTGCGGTGACTCTTTCACGATAACGCCGGTAATACTCACACCAGCATAACGGCGGCAGCTCTCTGTATTTTCAATCTCCACCTTGATGGGAAGTGATTGGTTATCTGCTTTCCAGGTATCTGTGAAGGGGCTCACCGGCCTTACTTCGCGGTGATGATGGCTGAGATAGGCGCAAACATCTTTCGCCACACCAAAATGGCTCATGGCATCCATGCGGTTGGGGGTGAGGCCTATTTCGTAAACCCAGTCGCTGTAGGGCTTGAAATAATCAGCAGCAGGCATGCCTGGTACCAGGTTCTCAGGCAACACCAGGATACCATCGTGACTGGTTCCCAGCCCGATCTCATCTTCGGCACAGATCATACCGTAGCTTTCCACTCCCCTGATCTTGGCTACCCGCATGGTCAGCGGCTCTCCAGTCGCTGGGTAAATGGTAGTACCCACGGTAGCCACTACCACTTTCTGGCCTGCCGCCACATTTGCAGCGCCACAAACAATCTGTAAAGGGGCAGGTTCACCGGTATTTACAGTGGTAATTTTTAGCTTATCGGCATTCGGATGGGGTTCACAGGTAAGCACTTCGCCAATAACCAGCCCCTGGAGGCCGCCTTTGACGCGCTCATGGCGCTCCATGCTTTCTACTTCCAGTCCAATCGAAGTCAGGATCTTCGCTAATTTCTCAGGTGCCAGTATCTCTGCCATACCCACCTCAGAGATAGGCAGGTATTCACTCAGCCAGTTGTAACTAATCGTCATATTGCTCGCTCTTTTCGGGCGTCAAAAATAGGTAAATAGGCTGTCTTCTCAATTACGGTTTTTCAGGATCATTAGGCCCGTTTTTTGTATAAATCTTTACGCACATACCCCTGTGCATTTCCCATCCATAGTGTCGGAAAACTTTTGATTTTGGTGGATAACCTTAGTAAATTGTGTGAACAGCTCCCTGAATGGTGTGCACAGGAATGTGAAAAGATGTGGATGAATATACAGTAAAAAAAATTTTCAGAACCCGATTTCTTACCCCATATTCGCTCCCCCTTACTTCGTTGGTAACAATTCCGTAACATGGGCGAAGGGTCGAAGTAAATAGTCCGGGAGACAATCACTTACTAACTAAAAAATCGAGGAAAAGACGACTTATGGACCTGACAAGCTTGAATAAAGACCGGAAGAGGAGAAAGACTTCGATCGACATGAGCACCATGGTATACGGAAAGGTACCTCCCCAGGCAAAAGAGCTGGAAGAGGCCGTATTAGGCGCCATCATGCTGGAAAAAAGCGCTTTTGATACCGTTACCGAGATCATCAAACCCGAGTGTTTCTATGTAGAAGCAAACCAATTGATCTTCAGGGCCATGCAGAGCCTGCAGCAAAAGAGCATGCCCATTGACATCCTTACGGTGGTGGAAGAGCTGAAAATGCAAGAGAAGCTGGATATCGTAGGCGGTCCTTATTACGTAACCAAACTGACCAATGCCGTTGTATCTACTGCCAATATCGATGCCCACGCCCGCATTGTACTGCAGAAATTCATCCAGCGCGAACTGATCCGCATCAGCGGGGAAATCATTGGTGATGCTTACGAAGACAGCACCGATGTATTCGACCTGCTCGACGACAGCGAGACCAAGATGTTCAATATCACTAACAATTACCTCAAAAAGAACTTTGAAGATATTGGTAACGTACTGGCCAAGACCATCAACCGGATCGATGAACTGCGTACCAAAACAGATGATATTTCCGGTGTTCCCAGCGGTTTCAGTACACTCGACCGCGTTACTTACGGATGGCAGAATACCGACCTCATCATCCTGGCTGCCCGTCCAGCCGTGGGTAAAACCGCATTCGCCCTCAACCTGGCCCGCAATGCCGCTTTGCATCCTACCAAACCCACTCCGGTGGCTTTCTTTTCATTGGAAATGGGCGCCGGCCAGCTGGTGCAAAGGATATTGAGCGCCGAGAGTGAGATAAAGATGGAAAAGATCAGCCGGGGCAAACTGGAAGAATACGAATACCAGCAATTGCATACCAAGGGGGTTAAAAAACTCGAGACAGCGCCCATTTTCATCGATGATACGGCTGCGCTGAACGTGTTTGAATTCAGGGCCAAAGCCCGGAGGCTGGTGAACAAGCACCAGGTGGGACTCATCATCATCGACTACCTGCAGTTGATGAGCGGCATCGGTGACAGGGGCAGCAACCGTGAACAGGAGATCAGTACCATTTCCCGGAACCTCAAAGCCCTGGCCAAAGAACTGAATATCCCCATCATTGCCCTCAGCCAGTTGAGCCGTGCCGTGGAAACCAGGAAGGAAAGCAAGATGCCCCAGCTCAGTGACCTCCGCGAATCGGGCGCCATTGAACAGGATGCCGATATGGTGATGTTCATTTACCGGCCCGAATACTACGAGATATCCAGCAATGAACAGGGCGAAAGCACCCATGGCGAAACCCATGTGCGCATAGCCAAGCACCGGAACGGCTCGCTCGAAACCATCAAACTGCGCGCTAAACTGGAGATACAGAAATTTGAAGAATGGGGAGACGATGGCGGTGGATTCGGTGGCGGCAGTTGGAAACCCGTCGCTCCACAGGGCGGCGCACCAGGCGCCGGCGGAAACGAGGGCAGCAAATTCTTCATTCAGAAAGGCAGTAAGATGAATGGTGGTAACTTTGACGATGGATTCGACAATGAAGCTCCATTTTAAACCATGACCCTTCCGTTTTTTTATGAGCCGTTACTTGCATCGTCTAACGGGCACTTCCAATTGAGCGAAGAAACCAGTAAGCATTGCATACAGGTATTGCGCATGAAGACAGGTGAGCAGTTGCAACTTACCAATGGCAAAGGAGCGCTGTTCAAAGCACGCATACTCAGCGAAGACAAAAAGAAAGCCGTAGCGCTGATAGAGGAAGAACTTTTATTACCCCGTCACCTTAAAAAAATAAGCATCGCTGTTTCACTGCTGAAAAACCCGGCGCGCTTTGAATGGTTCCTTGAAAAAGCCACCGAGATCGGCGTAAGTGAGATCATACCCCTGCTTTGCGAGCGAACGGAACATACCCGCTTCCGTATCGACCGGATGAAACAAATACTGGTATCGGCTATGCTGCAAAGTCAGCAGGTATGGCTGCCCACGCTGCGCGAACCCACTCTTTTCAAAGAAGTGCTGGTATCTGCCGGATACGGACTCCGGCTGGTAGCGCATTGTGAAGACGATGCCAGGAACAGCATCACAGAATTCCCTCCTTTCAGCGACGCGCAAATACTCATTGGTCCGGAAGGCGATTTCACCCCCCATGAAATCAAGACAGCGATGAACCATCATTACCTGCCTGTTACCCTTGGAGAAACCAGGCTGCGTACTGAAACAGCAGGTGTGGTAGCTGCTACGCTGCTCGTGAATAAATAGCCTGCTTTTATATGTAAAGAATCCATATATTCAATCTATGAAGTGTTATGTGATCCCGGCCCTGTGCCTTACTGCGCTTGTTTATTGGGGATGCAACAATATCCGAAAGAAAAAAAATCCTGTCAACAGGGATACGAGTATTACCCATGTCACTTCGTTCAATACACTGTTCCTTGAGAACAGAGAATTGAATCATTTCATTGCCACCAACCCCGACTATGCTGCCTATACCGAGCAGTTCAATGATTTTTACAAACACCGCAATTATGAGTTCGCCTGGTTCGACTCAACAGGACTCACTGAGCAAGCGTATAATTTCATCAACCTGCAAAACAATTATATCAATCAGTTCAATGACAGTTCGGTTTACAATGTCCGGCTTGCCCAATTGTACAATGGTTTCGTCAACAAAAGATTCTATCCGCAACACAGCGATTCACTGGTAATGAAGACCGAGTTACTCCTTACCGGCCAGTTCTTCCGCTATGCTTCTAAAGTGTACAAGGGCAGCGATATCGACGCTGCGGAACTGGGTTGGTTCATTCCTCGCAAAAAGATCAACATCACTGCGCTCCTCGACTCTGCTATTCGCAACAAGACTGCCGAAGCAGAAGCATACGCTCCGCTCAACCCGCAATATGAGAAACTGCAGCATTTTCTTGCAATTTATTCTCAACTGAGCAAAACGCCGGAACCAGATTCTGTTGCTTACTTATCGAAGCCATTACGCAGGAAAGATTCTTCCGAAAGCATTCTAAAGATCAAGACGAGGCTTGTCCTGTTTGGCGATCTTGCGCATAACGACAGCACCCCGCTTTTCGATACTACCTTGTTGCGCGCTGTGAAATCTTTTCAACGAAGAATGGGACTCAGCGTAGATGGCATCATTGGCAATAAAATGCTGGAAGAACTGAATGTGCCGCTTAAACAGCGCGCACGGCAGATATCCATCAACATTGAAAGGGTACGCTGGATGCCCGCTGAAAAAGACACCAATTACATATTGGTGAACATACCTGAATACAAAATGCATGTATTCGACAGCGGCCACCTTCAATTCGATATGAATGTGATCGTAGGAACATCGGCCAACAGCACCGTTATTTTCACCGGTAAGCTGAAGTATATTGTATTCAGTCCATACTGGAACGTACCAGAAAGCATCGTGAAAAAAGAGATACTGCCCGCAATTCAAAAGAATCCCGATTACCTCGTTAAGAACCACATGGAAATTTACGGTAAGCCAGGGCCTGTTCCCAATATCCGCCAGAAACCGGGGGGGGCTAATTCATTAGGACTGGTCAAATTCCTCTTCCCCAACAATTACAACATTTATTTTCACGATACACCTAACCGTGAGTTGTTCACGCAATCCAGCCGGAGTTTCAGCCACGGTTGTATCAGGCTGGGTGAGCCTAAAAAATTTGCACAATACCTGCTTCGTTCCGATACCAGTTGGACTGAAATGAAGATCGATTCTGCCATGCATCAACCCAAAGAAAAATGGGTAACACTCAGCAAAGGCGTTCCTGTTTTCATTACATATTTTACCGCTTGGGTTGACAAAAACGGGCAATTGAATTTCAGGAAAGATATTTACGGGCACGATGAAAAGATGGCCGCCAAGTTATTTACCAACTGAATAGTAAAAAAATAGGGAAGGGCTGTTTGTTCGGCCCTTCCCCTGTTTTATAAAAATGGGTTATTCAAATATTTAGCTGCAACTAAAAGTTGGGGCCACCAGTGTCCCACCATAAACGGGTTGCAATATCGTCTTTTGCGCCTGTTCCCATCTTCGATACAGCATCGGCCACACCTTGGGTGTTACCAGTTCTTTCGCCATTAACAAAAGGCATCCGCTTAATCCATTGGTCAGCAGGGATTACACCCCAATCAGGACTGCTATCATTTTTGGCTACATGCGGTATTTTAGGATATCCTGTTCTTCTGAAATCAACCCATGCTTCGAGTGAATTGGTAAAGTTATTGATCCACTTCTGGGTGATTATTTTTTCTAATTTCAATTCATTGTTATCTGCATTATTCCATGCAACGGTGATGGTAGAACTTGCTGTGAAATTATTCTTGGCATCTATAGGATCAACATAATTCCAGGGGGTGCTTGTATTGTCCGCAAGATAAGCGTCAACACCACCTGCGCCCCAATCAGCGAAAGAAAGTCGCACTCCATTTTCGTAATTGGCCTGGGGATCACCTGCACCAACCCAGCCTCTGAGGGCCGCTTCAGCTTTCAGAAAACTTACTTCGGCTGCAGTAAAAGATCTTCTGGTTGGCACTGTTTGAAAATCTTCCGACACTTTAGAGAATGGCACCCGGTCAATTTTAGCGCCTATATAGGCTCCATTGCGGATACCTTTATAAGGGAATGTAGGGTGATCGGCATATAAAGCGCTATTAGAAGCAGTCGAAAAATATTTAGATACCCTCCCATCCTTCAATCCACCCAGGAAAGACTCCATTACAGCGCCCATCCTGGTATCGTCCCATTCGAAGCATATCACCGCCATAGGCATTTTCTGGCCCATCAATGACACTTTAAAGTTGTCGGCGTTGGTTGTTATCAAACCTGCCGGATCACTCAGCGCTTTTTCTCCCTGGGTTTTAGCTAATGCCGGGGCAACTTTTGAAAGCCGGATGGCCAATCTCAGCCTGAGTGAATTCACGAGCTTCATCCAGGCACTGATATTACCACTGTACGAAGGGTCAAATTTCTTAAACCCAGTGTAAGATGTGTTCGTTGCGAATGTTGTCTGAATACTATCCAATTGTTTAAAGAAGCTGTCATATAAATCAGATTCTTTATCATAAAGGATCGTACTCGCCGTAGTTCCGTAGTTGGAGTAAATTACCGGGCCGTGGTATGCAGTCAATTTAGACATAGCAAGGATCCTGATCAATTTAGCCCAGGTTGCAAAGAGTGGCAGGTTGTATTTTTGAGCCAGCTCTATCACCTGCTTTGAAGGTGACATCACACTTCCGTAAATACGTCCCCAGTAAGCATTCCACCGGATGTAGTAAGTGGTATTGTTTACATTGCCAACAAAGGGTGTTGGTGTATTCAGGTGCCCCATCCATGAATCATGGCAAAGGTCTTCTTCGATCTGGTGTCCAAAAATATTGAATAACAAACCTGAAAATGGAGATCCCACCAGGTTATTATCCTGTAATAGCATCTGATCAGAAATCTGGTTAGGATCCTGATTAAAGTCCTTAAAGTTCTTCGTACATGATGCCAACAGGCTCACTAACAGTATCGCGACAAATATATTTTTCATGCTTTTTACTTTTGATATTAGAAAGTAAGTTTAACGTTGATCCCGTATGACCTAGTTGCAGGCATACTAAAGACGTCATTCGACTGCATTGAGTTGTTTGTACTCATTGCTTGTTCCGGATCGTATGGAGCTTTCTTATAGAAGAAGAACAAGTTCCTTCCTATCAAAGAAACTGAAGCGTCTTTGATTACAGCGTTTTTGTTTTTCGCAGGGAAAGTGTATCCAAGAACGAATTGGGCCAATCGCACATTTGTTCTTGAAAAGACATAAGGTTCCATGATCCTGTTTCTATCTCCAATAGAAGAATAATATACATCCGGCGCAATAGTGGTTACTGCTGTAGTTCCCTGTATGGCGTTAATGCTCATTTGTCCGCCATTTCTGTCAGCGGCGCTTCTCGCACTTACACCATAGGCATCGAGGAACGCTTCAGTTTTCGAGAAAGCAACGCCTCCGAATTTTCCGTTTACCAATAAGCTGAGGAAGAAGTTTTTATAATTAAACGTGTTGTTCCAACCTAAAAGATAATCCGGATTCACATTTCCTACTAATGTCTGTGTTTTAGCTTTTGTAGGAACACCCTTGGTATCAAGTATGATTTGTCCGGCATCATTTCTGTTAAACTTGTAGATATATACATCGTTAAAAGATCCGCCGGCTTTAATGATAGACGCAAAACCTTCATCATCGCCTCCAACCTGGTAATTGGGATTAGATGCAATAAGCTCAACAATCTTGTTCTTATTCTGAGCCAGGTTTACAGCTGTTGTCCATCTGAAATCTGCTTTCCTGATAGGTTCTGCATTAACAGTAAGCTCAAATCCATTGTTGGTAATCTTTCCTGCATTTACATAGTAAAAAGTATAACCAGAGCCGGATGGAGCGCTCAACCGGAGGAATTGATTGGTACTTGTTGCATTATAATAGGTGAAGTCAAAACCTAAACGACCATTCAAGAACCTCATTTCAGCACCATATTCAGTACTGGCAATCTCTTCCGGTTTCAGGTTAGAGAATGGCACTTGTGTATTTCTGCTGATACCGCCTGTAGCATTCGCTGTTCCTGTACCGCCAATGGTATTGTTAGGCGACACAACATTGAAAGGTACATCGTTGGCAGTCTTAGTGGTAGAAGCCCTCAGTTTAAAAAATGAAATATACTCCGGCATTTTAATCATTTCGCTTACAATAGCAGTAAGACCTACTGAAGGATAGAAATAAGATTGGTTACCTGTTAACGCCAGGGTAGATGCCCAGTCGTTACGACCGGCCAAATCTAAAAACAGCATTTCTTTATACCCAATCGTCGCATTGGCAAGTACTCCTTCCTTAATAGATCTGTTAATGGTTTGTTTGAACATCACATTATTGGGGATGTTAGCAAACGTGAAAAAATTAGGATACTGTAATGAAACGGTACCGTTGCCTACAGTCATTCCATCGTTAAAGACATTTCGCTGGTAGCTTGCGCCCGCAATAGCTGTAACACTGAAATCACCAAACTTGTTGTTGTAATTTAATATTCCATCAGTATACAGAGACTGATCGGTGTATTTTGTATATGACCATGTTCCGTTTGGACTCACACTTACCGAGTTTCCGCCGGCAGCGTACCGGTTATCAAACAGCTTATCTGCATAGTCGATACTTCCCCTTGCTTCGAACTTGAGGTTTTTTGTTATTTCGTAAGCAGCTTTGGCGCTGGCGATGATACGGTATGTTTTAGCAAACTTTGGATCGTTATTGATCTCCCAATAAGGGTTGTTTTGTTTTTCTTCGGTAGAATACCAGTTCATTTTATACAAATTCCTTGTGCTGTCAAAAACCTGGTAATTGTTTTTGTATGAGTCAAAATCTCTTTCACGCGCAAACAGGTATAATCCGGTGAGCGGGTTGTTATAGTAACCGGCTCCTGGCCTGTTTCGTGATATCTCACTCGAAAGCATCACATTTGAACTCAAGGTGAGCTTATCTTTTAACAGCTTGGTGGATTGATTCAATGTAATGTTATGCCTTGTATAGGTGTTCGTAGGCATTACACCGGTAGCCGATGTGTTAGCATAAGAAAAATACACAGACGTTTTATCGCTACCGCCTGCTATGGAAACGGAGTTCGTGGCATCAACGCCTGTGCGGAAGAAATTTTCGATATAGCCTCTTTTATAGCCGCTCCCTTTAGTCATTGCCCAGCTATAGTCCGATCCGTTCACGGCGCCATAGTCATATTGAAAAGCAGGAAGGTTAAACACTTTGTCAAAAGTGGTGCTGGAATTGAAATTAACAGTTACCTTTCCCGATCTGCCTCTTTTTGTAGTAATCACCACAACACCATTAGCGCCCTGGCTTCCATATAAAAGGGCCGCATTAGCGCCTCTCAGCACTGTCATGCTTTCAATATCTTCGGGATTGATGGCTGAAAGTCCATCTCCCTGGTCAGTTCCGCCATAAGACCCCGGTTGTCCGCCCTTGTTGTTTACCATCGGGATACCGTCTATTACATACAAAGGTTCACTAAGCCCGTTAAGGGATTTGTTCCCCCTTAATACTACTTTGGTAGATCCCCCGGCTCCTGAGCTGCTGGTGAAAATATTAACGCCTGCTGCTTTACCGCTTAATGCATCCATAAAATTGATGTTGGCCGCTTTCCTGAGTTCATCACCGTTGATGGATTGCGAAGCGTAAGTCAGTGTCTTTTTCTCGCGTCTAATACCCAGTGCAGTTACAACCACCTCTGAGAGGTTCTCGACACTTTGTGCAAGTGAAACGGTCACCTCATTGGTACCAGCGTCAACTTGCAGATCTTTGGCCACATAGCCTATGGCACTCACCTGAAGGGTGATCTTTCCATTTACTACCGATAAGCTGAACCGCCCGTCTGCATCCGTAGCACGGTTACTTCCTTTGTTTCCTTTAATAGACACTGTGGCCGACGGAATTCCTTTACCTGTCGTTCCATCTGTTACCACACCGGACAATTTCCGGTTTTGTGCAATCGCTGTTAGTCCCAAAAACAGCAGCACTGTCAACACATTAATTCTTAGCATAAGCAGGGTTTTATGATGATAAATTGGTTAATGAAAGCTTCTAATGAAATTAGCTTTTCATTAACATTTCCTGCAAGGTAGCCCTTTTAATTAAGCCGATTTTAAGGCCTCTTTTCAACACAATCGATTGCGTTTTAAAATTGGAATGCTCCCTGCCAATTCACTTCCCTGGATTCAAATGGGTGAAGGATTTTATCGATGATGAGGGCTGCTTCACCCCTGGTTAATGCTTTATTTCGAGTGAGGTTTTTCAGATGCCACCAGGCTTGCTGGTGATTTAACACGTCATCTACCTGTGGCAACTTGTTGCCAGGATGTATTTTTCGGTAGATGGGTTGCAACAATTGTAACAATTGCTGCAAAGCAATCGACGATGAAGTAATAGAAGGTAAGACAATATTCCAGCCCTTTGTAAAAAGGGTGAGTCCTTCGTATAATTCAGCAGCCGAACACGAGCTATCGGGGTAAAACCAGGTTTGATTGGCCCATGCATGCGGCTTTCCAACTCCTCGCAGGATACCGGTTGCCCCTATTTTTTGAATGGATACAAAACCTGTATCCCATGGCCTGACATCTATATAAGGCATGAGATATGCGTGCTGCTTCAGCAATATCGATTGTATATGCCTGATGCCCACCTGACCGGGAGACCGTTTCTGTTTTACTGCTTCCGAAGCAATGACGCCCGCAGCTTGTCCGGTAAGCAAAACACAAGGCTGAAGGCGGGTAGACCCGTTGACGATATTGGTGACGGAGATGGCTTTTTCCGCAGCGATCAAATTTTCTACCGTGGAGTTCAGTAAGGTTCCAGCTGGTATGGAGAAAGACGGCACCGGTGGAAAATACAAGGTTTTCTTCACTGCCGGATTTTTGCCGTGGTGATGATCGATCGGATAATCTCCTACGGCAATCGCGGTTCTGTACAACGCGGTTTGTTGTGAAAAAGGTTGCATGATGTCGGTGGTGGTGAGTCTTACCAAACCCTTTACACGCCTGCCCTCCCTGTAATAAGCGATGAACGGCAAATGATCCCTGGTAGGAAATTCATCTGTGGCAATTCCCAACCGGCGAAACCCCAGTTCATGTTGTATGAAATAAATAAAACGGAACGTAGTAGCTTTTGCCTTTAGTAAAGCAGTCTCTCGTTCAGCAGCATTCATTTCCACCAAATTCAGATAAGTATCATTCCCATGCTTAGGCCAGTTCAGCATGAATTTTTGATGGGGCAGCTTGCCGTATTCCAACATTTTCCTGGCATCTACTGTGGGTTTTTCCAATGTAGTGTCTTTATAATAAGAAGTACAAGCACCATCAAATTCTTTCGGATCATAACCGTCGGGCTTATTCAGTAAGTGGGTACTATCGTCGTATTCCTTCAATATGGCAGCATAAGTCATATCCTGCACTATATTGTTATCAATGCCTACTCCGCTGTTTTCTCCCGATAGCTTGTCTGCTTCCATTCCCAGGCTATATGGCACATGCGCAGCAGCCAGCACATCGCCCATTTCACTGGCATCAATGACCACATTCGCATGGATCGTTAGTAATTCCCCATTGGTATTGATAAAACTGGCCGCTGTAATCTTACCATTCTTTACTGTGGCGTGCAGAAAGCGATAGCGATACTTCACCTGAAGATTCGGGTAGCTTCCAGCCCAGGCTTTAAAAATACTGTCCGCTACATGCGGTTCAAACAAGGTATAACTCACCCATCCTGTTGCTAAGTTCTTCGTGCCGTAATGCCTGTACAGGGCTTCCCTGAATTCCTGCCAGATGCCGCTGTACAGTTCATGGTTCCCATCCGTTGCAGATACACCGGCCGAGGAAAGCATACCGCCCAGCCAGGGTGTTTCTTCCACGATCATTGTTTGCACACCACTCCTGGCACTTTGAATACCGGCCGCCGTGCCCCCAACACCACCGCCTATGACCAGCACTTGTGTTTTCAGGAATTGATGATGCTGGGCGTAAACGCCCTGACAGTAAAAAAGAAGCGTTATCAACAGGATGGAGACATGATTTTTTTGGCGCATACATCTGTTATTTCGTTGTTTTACAAAATACTTACTTTTAATAAAATCGCAACCGACATGCAGTTGATGGAAGTTACCGGCAGAGATACTGTTACCGCATTCCTGGAAGTAAACGCATTGATGAACCGGTCTAACCCGGCATATATACGCCCCCTGGATAAAGAAGTGAATGATGTCTTCAACCCGGAGAAAAATAAAAATTTCAAATATGGCGATGCCCGTCGATGGATATTGAAAGACGACAACGGGCAACTCATCGGCCGCATTGCTGCTTTTATCAATAGCAAATACATCAACAAGGGAACAGACTTTCCAACAGGAGGCATCGGGTATTTCGATTGCATCAACGACCAGCAGGCAGCAAATATGCTGTTCGATACGGCCAAAACATGGTTGCAGTCGAAAGGCATGGAAGCAATGGACGGGCCTATCAATTTTGGCGACAGGGATAAATGGTGGGGACTGATGGTAGAAGGTTTCGATAAAGAACCTATGTATGGTATGTCTTTCAACCCGCCTTATTATGAGCAATTGTTCGAAGGATATGGCTTTCAGAATTATTACAACCAGTTTTATTATTCCATGAAAGTAGATGATCCTTTGCCACCGCGTTTCCCGGAACGTCATGCCAAGTTCAAAGCCAAACCGGGGTATGTGGCAAAGCATGTTAACCTCAACGAACTGGAAAAATATGCGGGCGATTTCGCTACCGTGTACAATGCAGCCTGGGCGCAGCATGGAGAAGGAAAGGAGGTCACCAAAGAACAGGTGCTCAAACTGTTCAAGTCCATGAAACCCATCATGGATGAACGGGTTGTTTGGTTTGCTTATTACAAAGAAGATCCCATTGCCATGTTCATTAATATTCCCGATGTGAACCAGTACTTCAAGCATTTCAATGGCAAATTCGGTCTCCTGCAAAAACTGCATTTGTTATGGATGAAGAAAAGAGGCGTCAACAAACGGCTAACCGGACTCGCTTTTGGTGTGGTGCCCAAGTACCAGTCGCTCGGTATTGACAGCTTTATGATCTATGAATCGGCCCTGCTCATCCAGAACAAAGGCTGGTACGAAGAATATGAAATGGGCTGGGCGGGCGAATGGAATCCGAAAATGCTCAATGTGTACAAAAGCCTGGGGGGCGTTCCGAGCCGAAGGATGATAACTTATCGTTATCTATTCGATCACACCAAAAATTTTGAACGCCATCCGGAGATGGAGTATAAAATTTGATGACGTTCCCTTTTATTATCTTGCACCTTGTATATGGATAATAAGTTCATCGTTTCAGCCAGGAAGTACAGGCCGCAGAATTTCAATACTGTGGTGGGTCAGTCGCATATCACTACCACACTTAAAAATGCCATCCGGAACAACCAGTTGGCACATGCTTTTTTATTCTGCGGTCCGCGCGGTGTGGGCAAAACCACCTGTGCCCGTATCCTTGCCAAAACGATCAACTGTACCCAGCCCACAGCCGATGGGGAAGCTTGTAATACCTGCGCCAGTTGCGTTTCATTCGATGCAGGTACATCACTCAATATCCATGAACTGGATGCCGCCAGTAACAACTCTGTAGACGATATACGTTCACTGGTAGAACAGGTGCGGTTTGCTCCACAAGCGGGTAAATACAAAGTGTACATCGTGGACGAGGTGCACATGCTCAGTGCCAGCGCCTTCAATGCTTTCCTGAAAACACTGGAAGAGCCGCCCTCTTATGCCATCTTTATATTAGCTACTACCGAGAAACATAAGATACTGCCTACCATACTCAGCCGGTGCCAGATATTCGATTTCAAGCGCATCACCAACAACGATACGGTTGAGCATTTACAGGAGATTGTTGACAAGGAAGAGATACAGGCCGAAAAAGCCGCACTCCAGGTAATCGCACAGAAAAGCGAAGGTTGTATGCGCGATTCACTAAGCATACTGGATAAGATCGTGAGCTTCACCAATGGTACAGTTACTTACCAGAATACCCTGGAGCACCTTAACATACTGGATGAAGATTATTATTTCAAAATGCTCGATTGTATGCAGCAGCAAAATATGGCCGGGGCCATGTTGCTGTACGACGAGATCAACCGAAAAGGTTTTGAAGGCGACCTGGTATTGAATGGTTTCGCTGAATTCATCCGCAACCTGCTGGTATGTAAAGATCCCAAGTCAGCCGCCTTGCTGGAAGTAGTGGAAGGCCTGCAGGAAAAATATACCACTACTGCAAATAAAGTGGGTATCTCTTACCTCGTAAGCACCCTGAACATATTGAACGAAGCGGAGATCAATTTCAAAATGGCACGTAATAAACGCCTGCATGTTGAACTCACACTTATCAAACTGAATTTCCTGCAGCAGGCCATTGAACTGTCGGCAGACAATGGCACAGTGGTAAAAAAAAAGCGCATTGACGGACCGGTTGCATTTCGCGTTCAACCGATAGCGCCTATGTTGTCGAAAATGAACGGTGATGTAACCCCTGCCGGATCTAAATTATACATTGAACAAAAACCTGCTGCTCCTGCACCGGCTAACTCGCCAGCCAATACTGTTCCCAGGTCTATAACAACTCCTCCGGCAAGCAATTCCAGACCGGTTCCAAAACCTGCTCCACCACAAGGGAACAAAAAAAACCTGCTCGATGCTTTGCGTGAAAAATATGGCGATCAGTATGCCATTGAAGAAGTAAAAGAAGCAGAAGTGCTGAAAATGGACAAACTGCGCGAGTGCTGGGACGCATATACGGCAGAACTGGAACGGCAAAAAAAACATTCTTCCGTAGGCACATTCAAAATAGCTGTACTGACCATTGAAAATGATATCCGCTTTACCGTATCAGTGCCCGCCCTTACAGCTCAAAAATTCGTGGAACAGGAAAGGATGATGCTCATCGATCACCTGCACCAGGCATTCAATAACCGTAGCATTAGTTTTTCCATATTAGTAGATGCTTCAGAAAAAGAAGAAGTACCGGCTCACATGCGGATGAACAGTAAAGAAAAATTCGAGCGTATCGCAGAACAATACCCGCTGGTGAAAGAGCTGAGAGATAAGTTGAAACTGGAGATCGATTATTAAAATCTACCGTCATCCCGAGCAACGTCACCCTGAGCGAGTCGAAGGGGCAGCCGAGGGATCTCATGAAATGTTCGGCAGGTCCCTCGACTCGCTTCGCTCGCTCGGGATGACGATCTGGTGATTATATTTTTTTAGCTTTGACATACCCATTCTTCATCAACCACTGCAATACTTTCTCCCGTTGATCGCCCTGCACAATGATCTCACCATCTTTCGCGCTGCCACCTGTACCACAAAAATTCTTTAATTTCTTACCCAGGTCTTCTAAATCAACCTGTGTGCCAATGAAACCTGTTACCAGTGTTACAGCTTTACCGGCGCGCTGTTTGGTATCGAGTTTGATCTTCAGTAATTGTTGCGCAGGCGGCAATGTTTCCAATGCCTCTTCTTCCTGCTCGAAATGAAAATCGGGGTTGGTACTGTACACAAACCCCCTGGTATCCGGTTTATTCTTTTTACTCATGGTTATTCAGTTCAATCATTCAAAACTGGCTTTGAGGCTCAGGTCAAGGCTCTGTGCCTGGTGAATGAGTCCCCCCACACTGATATAATCCACGCCCGTTTCTGCATAAGTCTTCAGGGTATCCAGGTTGATACCGCCACTGGCTTCTGTTTCAAAACGGCCATCGATCACCTGTAAAGCCGCACGTATCTGTTCAGGTGAGAAATTATCGAGCATAATGCGAAACACTTTCCCTTCTCCAATGGCACAAACCTTCTTCACATCATCTACACTCCTGGTTTCCACTTCTATTTTCAATCCGGGCTTTTTTCGCTGAATATACTCCCACGCCTGGTTGATAGCAGGTTCCAGTCCGCCTGCATAATCAATATGGTTATCCTTCAACATGATCATATCAAACAATCCAAACCGGTGATTAGTACCTCCGCCAATGCGAACCGCTTCTTTTTCCAGCAACCGGAAATTAGGCGTTGTTTTACGCGTATCGAGCAGGCGGGTATGATAGCCCTTCAATTGCGCCACATACCGCTGGGTGAGGGTGGCAATGCCACTCATACGCTGCATGCAATTCAATACCAGTCGTTCGCATTGGAGTATGGTATGAACGGTGGCTTCTACTTCAAACGCCTTCTCTCCTGCTTTCATCGGCTCACCGTCTTTTTTAAAGGGATGAAAAACCACATCCTTTTCCACCTGCCGGAAGATTTTTTCCGCTACTGCCACACCTGCCAGTATGCCATCCTGTTTGACCTTTAAAACCGCTTTCCCTTTTTTTCCGGCAGGGATCACGGCCAGGGTGGAATGGTCTCCATCTCCTATGTCTTCCCGTAAAGCTTCTTTTACAAGGTGCTCCAATTGTTGATCGAATGATTGCATGGCTGCAAAACTAGGATTAAAATAAAGAACCCCGCCGAAGCGGGGCCCTGTCTGTCAGTTTATGAGAATGATGAAAGTCCGGACTAACTGATACGTATCGTAATGATCTGGTAGCGGTTGTCTTTCTGCTTCAGCATTACGGTGATGTTGTAATTCTTGTTGCTTGTTTGTAATTTACCGGTGAGGTACATAGTATTACCCAACTCGCGGTCTGATTGCTTATCGAAACCTTTCACGCCGTTTTCAGCAAAAAATGACTTAAGCGCTATAGAAGCCTGGTTTTTGCCCATGTTTTTCACTTCGTCTTTGTCCAGCAACTTCATATCGATAAAATCATCAAAGTGATCGGCTATTCGATCGG
This sequence comes from Hydrobacter penzbergensis, assembly GCF_900106985.1. Taxonomy (NCBI): domain Bacteria; kingdom Pseudomonadati; phylum Bacteroidota; class Chitinophagia; order Chitinophagales; family Chitinophagaceae; genus Hydrobacter; species Hydrobacter penzbergensis. Next base: position 149,959 of record NZ_FNNO01000007.1, read on the forward strand.
CATTGACCGATTTAAAAGCCTGAACCACAGCATCAGCCCCGGGTGACTGGGCAGGAACTGCCAGTGACACCATCAATGCCCATACCGTTAATAAAAACATCTTTTTCATGATATTCAGTGTTATCTTACCTTTCAAATTGCCAAAAACATGCCAAATTTGCACGCAGCGTGTTCGACGCTAAAGTTAATATCAATTCATCAAACCCAAACAGCGTAGTTTTAAACAAGATGAGCAACAAAGTAATCCTGGTGATCATGGACGGATGGGGACTCGGTAAAGTTCCTTATGCCGACGCCATTCAACATGCAAAAGTTCCTTTTGTAAGTTCTTTATATCAAAAGTATCCTAATACCACATTGATAACTTGTGGGGAAGATGTGGGTTTGCCCGACGGGCAAATGGGCAATAGCGAAGTGGGTCACCTCAACCTCGGTGCCGGCCGCATCGTGTACCAGGAGTTGCAACGCATCAATGTTGCCATACGTACCGGTGAATTTGCAAAGAATGAAGTGTTGTTGAACGCTATCCGTTATGCCAAGAACAATAACAAGCCTTTGCATTTACTCGGACTGGTAAGCGATGGCGGTGTGCATTCCCATACCAGCCATTTAAAAGCCATCTGTGATGTATGTAAGGCAGAAGGACTTAACCAGGTGTTCATCCATGCGTTCACCGATGGAAGGGATACCGATCCTAAAAGCGGACTGGGCTTCATCACTTCATTGGAAGAACATTTGAAGCAATCTGCAGGCACCATCGCTTCCGTAAGCGGGCGTTATTATGCGATGGACAGGGATAAGCGATGGGAAAGAGTGAAACTGGCTTATGACTGCCTGGTAAAGGGAGAAGGCCCTGTTGCTACCAGCGCCATTGCAGCCATTGAGCAATCTTATGCAGCAGAAGTGACCGATGAGTTCATCAAACCCACCGTGATCGTTGACCAGACGCAACAACCATTGGCGCTGATCAAGGATGGCGATGTGGCGCTCTGCTTCAATTTCCGTACCGATCGCTGCCGTGAGATCACAGAAGTGCTTACACAACAGGATCATGCCGACTTCGGTATGCGCAAGCTGAACCTGCATTACACTACCATGACCCTCTACGATCACAAATTCCAGAACGTAAACGTGGTGTTTGAAAACGATAACCTCAATAATACATTGGGTGAAGTGTTGGCGGCCAATGGTAAAAAGCAGATCCGCATTGCTGAAACAGAAAAATATCCCCACGTTACTTTCTTCTTCAGTGGCGGGCGGGAAGATGTTTTCCCCGGCGAATCGCGCATCATGGTTCCTTCCCCCAAAGTAGCGACTTATGATTTACAGCCCGAGATGAGTGCTTTTGAAATAACCGATAAACTCATTCCTGAAATAGAAAAAGAATCGGCCGATTTCATTTGCCTCAACTATGCCAATACCGATATGGTGGGACATACCGGCGTATTCACAGCGGCCATCAAAGCGGCGGAAACAGTAGACGCCTGTGTAAAAAGAGTGGTGGAAGCCGGATTGGCACATGGCTATACTATTTTCCTCACAGCCGATCATGGCAATGCCGATTTCATGATCAATGAAGACGGCAGTCCTAATACAGCGCATACCCTGAACCTGGTTCCCTTTTTCATCATCGACAAAGAATGGAAGGGCGCTGTTAAAAGCGGTAAACTCGGTGACCTGGCTCCCACTATTTTAACAGTGATGGGATTACCTATTCCGAAAGAAATGACGGGAAATGTGTTAATTTAAATCAAATAGATACAGTTTATGAAAATATTGAAAAGGATCGGACTGGTATTACTGGTTTTATTGGTGATATCCCAGGCTTTCAGGCCCGATAAAAACAAATCGGGCGATACTACCAATAGCATTGATAAAACCTATCCTGTGCCTCACGACGTGCAGGTAATACTGGCCAAAGCCTGTAATGATTGCCACAGCAACCTTACCCGTTATCCCTGGTATGGAGAAGTACAGCCCGTTGCCTGGTGGCTCGGCGATCACATAAAAGATGGTAAACGCCACCTCAACTTCGATGAATTCAGCAATTACCGCATTGGCAAGCAGTATAAAAAGCTGGATGATTGTATTGATGAAGTGAAAGAAGGCGGAATGCCCATCGAATCATACACTCTTATACACAAAGATGCCGTGCTTACCGATGCAGAAAAACAAACGCTCATCAATTGGTGCGCCGGTATCCGCGACAGCATCAAAGCAAAATATCCGGCTGATAGTCTTGTTATCAAACGCAAAAAATAAGACAGCCCATAAATACAAAAGCCTCCTGTTTAGGAGGCTTTTGTATTTATGATTTATGGGTAATTAATCCTTCCTCTTGTGTGACCAACTTACGTTGAGTTCCTTCAAAAACCCTTTTAAACTAAGATCTTCGTCTACTTCCGGCCAATGGATTCCGGCGCCATTTCCAATTAAGCTGAAATTTTTCAATTGTTGAACAGAGGCCTTTTTAAGATTTGGGTACTGATGGGTTCGAACAACAAAAGTGGCATCATTCGTCAGGTGAATAAACATTTCCCTGTACGTTGGACTAAATTCCAATGATTGAATCTTCAAACCTTCATTATAAATGAGGTTTTCAATAGCATCATATTTATTGTGAGAAGTAATCATTCCACTTTTGTTGTAAAATTACGAATTTGTTTGAAATTATTTCCATGATCTGACGTTCTTCTTTTAAGGAAAAGCCGTCTGTATAAGCAATTCTAATCTCAGGTTCCAGCCATATCTTTCCTATAGCATTTCCCCTTTTTACATGGATATGCATCGGCTCTTCATTTTCATTGCTATAAAAAAAGAAACGAAACCCATTCTCTAACAAGACAGTTGGCATGCCGCAACTTACCTCGTTAGTAAATTGGCGCATTAAGTACTTTCCGCAAAAAACAGTAATCAAGCCTTCATTGCAGAAAGTTTTTAATTTTACCTGCTAACTTTTAATTACACAACATGTTGATCCGAAAAGCTGTTTATCTTGTTTCCAGTCCATCTTTTGACAAATGCCCTAAGGCCGACAGGCCCGAATACGCATTTATTGGCAGAAGTAATGTAGGCAAGTCATCGCTCATCAATATGCTGGCCGCTAACCAAAAACTGGCCAAAACATCCGCTTCACCTGGCAAAACCCAGCTCATCAATCATTTTGATGTAACCAGTGCGGCTGCTGAAAAAGCGCCGTCAGAAAAATGGTACCTGGTAGACCTGCCCGGCTATGGATTTGCGAAAGTCTCGCAATCGAGCCGTAGAAAATGGGAGCAAATGATTGAAAACTACCTGCGTAAGCGCGAAAACCTCACCATGGTCTTCGTGCTCATCGACAGCAGGCACAAGCCGCAGAAAATAGACCTTGAGTTCATCAGCCAACTCGACAAGTGGCAGGTGCCTTTCTCACTTGTATTCACTAAATCAGATAAAGAAAAACCGGGCGTTGTAAAAGCCAATGTGCAGGCTTTCTTCGATGCCCTGCTGGAGACCTGGCAGTTCCTCCCCAGGCATTTTGTTACGAGTTCAGAGAAAAAGCAGGGAAGAGATGACATTTTGCAATTCATTCAAGAATGCAATCGGGGGAAGTTGGGAGTTGTTAGTTGATAGTTGTTAGAAATAAACTTTATCTGACAACTATCATCTAACAACTAATTGACTACTTTGTCTGCACAGCAGCTACTGGCAAAAGCTTCCGGTTTGGCCTTGAAAGCAAAGCCCATACCCAGGATGTAACCCATGGCTTCACGCAGGGCGTCATTGCTTTTGAAGTGCGGGTTGGTGTTGATGTCCGCATGCACTTCCATATCCACCTGGTACTTAATGAAGAGGTTGCATAGCTCATAAGCTATTTCAACACTCTTGGCTACCTCAACCAGCATCCTTTCCTTGATGTGGAATTTCTGCTTGGTTTTTTCATTGTGGATGTACATAAAACCGCCATTGTGCTCCCGAAGAAAAACGATCACAGTGGCAAATTCGGTGTCATCTCCTTTTACCTGGCTATCGGTTCCAATACAAACTTTCAGCCGGGTGCCATTTGCCGTTTCTCTTTTGATGGCCTCTTCTACCGCATTTTTGATCGGTAGCTGAATGGTTTCTCCATTGAATTTTCTCCAACGCATATAAAGAAGGTTTTTGTAAGTTACCGATTAATTGGCGGAGAAAGAGCAACATAAAAATATCTTATTGTTAACAGACGTGGAAAAACCTGGCATTTCCGGGAAGTAACTTTGTCATTTTTTGGAGATTTGTACGGAAATTGACGGGTAAAAACATACCATCAAACCCTTACGAATGAAATTACTCTTACAATACCTCAAGCCTTATAAATGGCTGGTAGCATTGGCTTTATTGCTGGCCGCCATCAACCAGACCTTCTCTCTTTTCGATCCCATGATCTTCGGTAAGCTGATAGATCAATATGGCATGCATGTTAAAATTGCAGCCGACGGCACTACGCGCACCGAAAGTCAGTATATCAACGGCATCATGTTCATGCTCCTGCTGCTGGTGGGTACTGCCATGGTAAGCCGCATCGCCAAGGCCTTCCAGGATTATGTGGTGAATGTGATCATACAGAAATTCGGAGCTCGGATCTTTACCGACGGACTCAAGCATTCCATGCGATTGCCTTACCAGGAATTTGAAGACCAGCGCAGCGGTGAAACACTTTCCATCCTTACCAAAGTGCGAGCCGATACTGAAAAGTTCATCGGGTACGTCATCAATGTACTGTTCAGCATTATCGTAAGCGTGATATTCGTGTCTATCTACGCTACCAGGCTCCACTGGTCCATCATACCCATTTACCTGGGCGGCGCACTGCTGATCGCTTTTGTGACCAACCTGCTCAGCAAAAAAATTAAGACCATCCAGAAAAAGATCGTCAAGGAAACCACTTCACTGGCGGGTTCTACAACTGAGAGTCTGCGCAATATTGAACTGGTGAAAAGCCTGGGACTTACCAACCAGGAAGTGAGCCGGTTGAATACCAACACCTATAAGATACTCGGACTGGAACTGAAAAAAGTGAAGAGCATCCGTTCGCTCAGTTTCATACAGGGCACTATGGTGAATTTATTGCGACAGGTAATCACTTTCACCCTCATGTGGCTGATCTTCAGACAGGTGCTCACCGTTGGGCAATTGATATCATTACAGTTCTACAGCTTCTTCATCTTTGGTCCGTTGCAGGAAATTGGCAGTATCATCATGAGTTATCGTGAGGCCGAAGCCTCACTCATCAACTTCCATAACCTGATGGAAAAAGAAGCAGAACCAAAACCTGCTCATCCCCGTCATGTAGGTGTGGTTGAAGAGTTGGAGTTCAGGGATGTGGTATTCAAACACCAGACAGCACAATACAAGGCACTCGATGGTATTTCTTTCGATGCCAAAAAGGGAGAGACCATTGCATTTGTTGGCCCTTCGGGCGCAGGGAAAAGCACGCTGGTAAAACTGTTGGTAGGATTGTACCGCCCGCAGGGAGGACATATTTTATACAACGGCGTGAACGGCTTGGAAATAAATTTCGATGAGATGCGTAACCAGATCGGTTTCGTAACACAAGACACGCAATTGTTTGCCGGCACCATTCGCGAAAACCTGCTCTTCGTGCATCCCGAAGCCAGCGATGCCGACCTCGCAGAAGCCTTGCATAAAGCCAGCTGTGATAACCTGTTGCAAAGAGCGGAAAAAGGGATCGATACCATGATCGGAGAAGGCGGACTGAAACTCAGTGGTGGTGAGAAGCAAAGGCTCTCCATTGCCCGTGCCTTGCTGCGCCATCCGCACTTACTCATTTTCGACGAAGCCACTTCTGCACTCGACAGCATTACCGAAGAAGAGATCACCAATACCATCCGCAGCATCTCGTTGGAAAAGGAACAGATCACAGTGATGATCGCCCACCGGCTGAGTACCATCATGCATGCGCACCGTATTTATGTATTGGAAAAAGGACAGGTAGTGGAAACAGGAAGCCACGAACAGCTTCTCGCAGAAAAAGGATTGTATTATGCTATGTGGAGGCAGCAGATCGGTGAGCGCAAGATCATGAGCAAAGAACCGGCCCTGGTCAATTAGTCCTGTTCATTCTTTTTCAAAACGGCGCTTGATATAATCGATCACGGAAGGGTCGGTTAAGCCTTCCATATCGCTCAGTTCCAGTTCAAGTGCTTTAGTGCTCAATTGAATTTCCACCAATGATAAAAACAGCGAAAGGGCAAAACTTACCAGGCTGATGCCGAATACGATATCGGCTGCTCTGAGGTAGTTGTTATAAATAAGGAACATACAAACGATGGCGTTCAAAAAGCTGAGCACGCCCAGCGCCTGCATATTTTTGATCAGCTTCAGCCGGTAACGGATGTTCCTGATCTGCCCGTGGATAATATGTTTTTGTTCGTGGTTCTGGTATTTATCGTGCAGGCTCCTCACCCGGTTGGACAGCGCCAGGAAACGGTTGGTGTACGCAAGCATCACAAGGCTGATCGCGGGGAACAGCAAAGCCGGTGTATTGATGGTAATATCCATACTACCAATGTACAAAATGAATTCTTAAAAAGAAACGCTGTCGTGGCAGCGCTTCTTTCATTCAACCCTATATTACCTATCAGGATTTCTTTAAGTTATAACTAATGGGAAAGCTCAGCTTGAAGGAAATATTCCGCCCCATATTGTAAATACCATTGCGGCCGGTGAAATTGCCCGGATAGGGTTCAAAATATTTAAGCCTGCTCAGGTGATCCTGGTAACCTGTATTCAGCAGGTTATTGCCCAGGATATAGATGCTTACCCAGGGGTTACCATTCCTGTTAATGAGGCTTCCTCCAAAACCTGCATTCAACAAGGTATAACCTGGTGTAGCCTTCTCCGTTCCATAGGCGGTGAAGACCCTGTTTTGTGCGGCATAATATTCTGCTTGTACTTTCACAAAGCCGTGTTTGATACCAGCGTTTTTGATATCAAAATCAAAGCGCAGTTCCGAAACACCATGTACTGGTGGAATGAAGGGCAGATAGCGGGTACTATCCGCATCTTTTGCTCCGGCACTCTTGTTTTGGGCATACACAATGGAAAGGCTGTTCTCAAAATGCAACGCCCTTACAGGATGCAGGTCAACACTCAACTCGCCACCATACAGATGGGCCTTGCCCGATTGGTATTTGAAAGTCTGGTTACCAGCTACTATCACCGAATCCTGTCCGCTCGCAGCCAGCAATTTCTGGTTATAAATATAATTGCTGATGCTGTTATTGAACAGGTTCAGTTGTATCACTGCGTATTTAGATGAATACACGAATCCCAGGTCTTGCTGCAAGCTGAACTCAGGCTGGAACTTGTCGTTACCGATCTGGTAAATATTGGTTCCGGGATGCACGCCATTGGCGGAGATCTCTGCAATATTGGGAGCCCTGAAACCCCTTGCCAGATTGAACTTCATGGAGAATTTTTCAGAGAAATTATAAGTGGCTCCAATACTTCCGGAGAAGCCATTGAACGTATGGCTGTATTTATTGAACACTGCTGTGTCTGCTGCCGTAACCGGTCCGTAATACACTTTGCCAAAACCAGTTGCCGGATCGGGTTTGGTGTAAAGTGCATTGTTGTTGAATGAACGGATATCATAACGCAATCCTCCCGCAATATCCAGCTTGCCGATGCTCTTCTTCAACAAAGCAAAAGGTCCGAAATCGAATTGTTTGTAAGAAGGAATGATGAAGTCGGTTCCTTTTTCAACATTGTTTTCCTGGTACATTCCGTTGATACCGATGCTGGCATTCCAGTTGTTCTTTTCTGCGAAATGATATTTCACGTCGTACGTGTAAGAATTCAATTGCAGAAACAATCCGGGGATGGTAAATAATACCGGGTGGCTGTATTCCCTGCGCACACTCCGCTGGAATCCCAGATTCAGGTCCAGCCGGTCGTTGCCAATGATGAAATTATTATTGAGGAATGCACGGTAGTGCTGCACATGCTGGTGTATTGTGTTGATACTATAACTGTTCAGTTCAGATGCAGGTACAATGGGTCGAACAGTATCTGCTTCCGTGATCTGTTTGGTGAAAGCCCTGGTAGCACTGTCGCGACTACCATCGGGAATCTCCTGTAAATTATCGAACAATACCAGGTTCAGGTGAGAGTATCCCCATTTACCATGCAAACCAAGAGACGCATTCGCATCGGTTTCACTGAATCCGGTACCATACACCCTTCCATCATATTTGTTCTGGTAATTGGTAGCTTGTTTGTGAGAGATCTGTCCCGACCATTCAAAACCATTTTTGGCAGCGCCCAGCATAGCCGAACCACCCAGGTATTTGTTATTGGTCTGGTATTCCATGGTAACATTACCGATCATTTTTCCCTCTGGCGCTGAAGGTACAGGTATGAGGTTCACCACACCTGCCAACGCATCGGAGCCATAACTCAGGCTGGCCGGTCCTTTGATCACTTCCACTTTGTCTACTGCATAGGCGTCTACTTCAATACCGTGCTCATCACCCCATTGCTGGCCTTCCTGCCGGATACCATCGTACAACGTGAGGATACGGTTATAACCCAGTCCGCGGATAAAGGGTTTGGATACATTCGGGCCGGTAGTTACGGCACGGATACCCGGCACTTTGGCAATGGCATCGATGGCATTGGTACTGAGGTTCGAAGTCAGGTAATCGTGACTCACCGTTACAATAGGAACCGGATTTCGTTTGATCTGTGTGGCTTTGGAAGTTCCGGTAACCACCACTTCACTGATCTCGGTAGCGCTTTCTTCCAACTGAAAATCCTGGTTTACATCACCCCTGATCAACACATTTTTGGCAATGCTTTTATAACCTTCAAATTTTACTTCTACTAAAAAAGTTCCTGCGGGCAGTTTTTTAAACTCATAATGCCCGAGCGAATCTGCCGCAACACCCAGTTTCAGGTCAGGGATCAATATCGCTGCCCCGCGCAATGGTTGATGGGTTTTGTTATCGGTTACCACCCCTTTCAGGGTTTCATCACCAAAAAAAACAGCAGGTTTTGCGGTTGCAATGATGAAGGAAAAAATATTTACACACAACAAGAGGCTGAAAAATTTCATGACCTTTTTCATACACGATGAGATTATAAACAGAATGATAAAAACAACCGGTCGTGCAGTAATGCAACTTTCCGGCCAAATCTTAGAATGAGGATATTATACTACTTTAAGCGTTCAACGCAGGAGGGCCGCGAAGAAAAGATACGTCCGGAGCGGTAGAGTAGGTAGAAACGAACTGTTGATCCTGGTAAGTAACAAACACAGGAACAATCGTATAATCGATGGAGGCAGATTGATAAACAAAAGGCGTTTGCACCACCAATTGTTCACAGGGACAATGATAACCTGCCTTACTCAATTGGCTGGCGCCCGTGTTTTCCCGAGGAAAATTCATGGCAGTCGCGTCCTGGTGGTTGGCAACCAGGTTGTGCAGGAATTTTTTAGGGGTGATGCTGAAAGCGAAGAGCAACAGCAACCATCCTGCCAGTAAACGATGTATGACCGATAAGGGGCGCACTAACTATTTGTTACATTGTTGCAAAAATAAGAAATAAGGTTGATTTACAATACTCCTTTTTGTATTTGTTCCACAGCATAGTTCGCGGCTCTTGCTGTCAGCGACATGTACAGGATGGACGGGCTTTGATTGCCTGTGCTGGTCATGCAGGCGCCATCGGTAACAAATACATTTTTACAATGATGTAGTTGATTCCATTCGTTGAGCAGCGAGGTGGCGGGGTCTTTGCCCATGCGCACCCCACCCATTTCATGTATATCCAGACCGGGAGGCTGCCTGTTTTCGTTTACCACAATATTTTTAGCTCCCGCTGCTTCCAGCATCGCTTTTCCCTGTTCGATAAAGTCTTTCACCATTTTATCATCATTCTCATCATAGTCTACAGATGTTACCAGCAAGGGAATACCCCATTGGTCTTTTTGATCTTTGCTCAATCTTACATGATTGCTTTCCTTGGGTATGGTTTCACCTTGCATATACATATAAGCACCCCATTTACCGGGTTCACTGATGGCATCTTTGAATGCCGCACCGAGAGGTGACGGCATGTTTTTATCGTTCAATTTTTCCCGGTATGCTCCGCTGAAAATCACATAGCCTCCTACAAAGTCTGTATCTCTTTGGTACACATTCCTGAAATTGGGAATGATGCATTCCGCAGGCTTGGATACACGATAATATTTGTCTTCAAATCCATCGAATTCGCCGCTCATACCGGCTCTGTAATTATGGAAACCAATATATTTTCCCAACAAGCCATTATCATTGCCCAAGCCATGCGGAAAACGTTGAGAAGTTGAGTTCAATAAAATGAGGTTGGTGTTTAAAGCAGAAGCATTCAGGAAGATAGCTTTTGCATAATAGATTGTTTCTGCTTTGGTATTAGCATCAATGACTTTCACGCCAATTGCCTTGCCCAGTTGTTCATCATATATAACAGAATGCACCACCGAAAAAGGCCTTATCGTAAGGTTACCCGTCCTGGCTGCCCAGGGAAGCGTAGCGGCATTTGAACTGAAATACCCGCCGAAAGGACAACCGCGCATGCAAAGGTTCCTGCTCAGGCATTGGCGATTTTGTTCCTTATGAATGGCCTGTGGTTCTGTAACCTGCGCCCATCTGCCGGATACATAATGACGCTTAAATTTGCTAGCCAGTACTTCACTCAAATGCTGTTCCACACAATTCAATTCAAAGGCGGGCAGGAATTCTCCATCGGGCATGGTATCGATGCCTTCTTTGCTTCCACAAACGCCAATGAATTGTTCTACGTGACTGTACCAGGGCGCAATATCCTGGTAGCCGATGGGCCATTCGATGCCATATCCATAGCGGTGCGGCGCTGTAAAATCCATATCGCTCCAGCGTGCGCATGCCCGCCCCCAGGTCAATGACTTGCCACCTACTTGGTAACCCCTTATCCACTCGAATGGTTTCTCTTGTACATATGGGTGGTCTGAATCTTTCACAAAGAAATGAGCAGTAGTAGCGTCATAACCCGCAGCGCGACTGATATAAGGATTGGCGTCTAACACTCTCCTGGAAAGCGTGCCCCGGTATGGAAACTCCCAAATGGGCGTGTTCGCCGTAGGATAATCTTTGATGTGTTCTACATTACGCCCGCGCTCCAGCACCAGGGTTTTCAATCCTTTTTCACACAATTCCTTAGCGGCCCATCCACCACTGATGCCGCTACCCACTACAATGGCATCAAAAGAAGTGGCTGCCGGATGATTCGTTGGCATATGTAACGTATCAGGCATAGTGAATGTTTTCCTGTAGAAATATACACATTTATACGTCTTTTAGGTCACCACAAAACAAACAATGGTACGGCCCAAAGATTTGTTCCGAAAGGAACCACTTCCTTACCTGTATATAACACTACCCCACCAATGAAATCGTTTCCCGTAATTGCCTGGAATTCTTTTATCCCTTTAAAATCATCTATGGTTACTGTTTCGGATCGTTTTACTTCAATAGCAAAGACAGATCCGTTAGGCTTCTCTATGATAAAATCCACTTCTTTTCCATCGCTTGTTCTGAAATGGTACAATGAAGCGTTAATATGGTTGTTGTTCAACTGCTTTAAGATTTCCGTTGCCACATAGTTTTCGAGGATATGTCCAAATAATTCGGGTTTGCTGGTGGCAAGATCGTCGATGTTCCAGTCGAGCATGTGACATAAAAGCGCAGTGTCTATAATATATCCTTTAGGTGCTTTCACCAGTCGTTTGCCAATATTCCTGTGCCAGGGTCTTATATCAAAGGTCAGGAACATCATTTGCAGTATATGCCTGTATGTTTTAGCAGTGGGGGAGGTCAGTCCGATTTCCCTGGCTATATCAGAATCATTCAGGAGGCCTCCTGCCCTGGCAGCCAGTATGCGCAATAATTGAGGCAGCAAATAACTTTTCTCCAGTTCTGCAATCTGCTTTACATCCCGTTGAATTAAAGTAGCAATGTAATTCTCATACCAACTGTTACGATCTTTGTCATGAGCGATGGCTATTTCCGGGAATGTAGCCAGTTTCATCGCGTCTATCAGGGATATTTCACGATTTGTTATTCCGAAAAAATCCATTTCTAATAACCTGTTCAGTCCTTTCCCATCGCCTTTACTCGCCTCAGCAGCAGTAAACGGGTACAGCGTGAGTACCTGCATGCGACCTACCAAGGGATCAGATAATTTGGGTAAAGCCAGAATATTAGCCGATCCTGTAAGTAGGTAATTGCCAACAGCGCCTTTGTTAAATAACCTATCCTCATCAACAATTACTTTCAATGCCCGGAAGACTTCGGGAACCAGTTGCACTTCATCAATAATGAGCGGTTTGGGATACCCGGTTAAAAAAGCTTCTGGTGCTGCTGAAGCTGCAGCCATAACTGTGGGTCTATCGAAAGTTACATAGGATGCCGGCAGATGGTTTCTTCCGATGTTTTGCGCTACATCATTTACAAGTGTGCTCTTACCTGTTTGCCGGGCGCCGTTTAAAAATACGACCGGACTGGTTTTTAATGCGGCTAGTAGCCTGGATTCAATATGACGAGGTAAAAACATCATTTATTGCAAATTTAAAACAATATTTTAAATATTATAAAATGTAATTTTAAATTTGCAATAAATATAGTGCTTTTGTTTAAAATTTTTAGCACATCTGATCTATAAGTGTTCTTTTTGTTGTCATAGAACGTAATCTGACAGCTTTGACCGGGATTTTTCAACTGTTGGACGGAATCCACCAACTGTTTAACGCCATTTACCAGTTGTAAGTAAGCAACTTCTACTTATGTACAGAAACTCGTATTATCGCGCTTTCAACATGGTATGTACCTGCTGGGTAGCCATATTCTGTAAGCGGGCATAATAAACGCCCGTAGGGAGATTACCACTATCGAACACTATGGTGTAATTACCGGCCGTATAATTTTTATCAACGAGGTTCGCAATCACTTTACCACTGGTATCCATGATCTGTACCAGGGTATGCCCACCGGAAGTTTTGAAAGTGATCACCGTAGAACTGGTGAACGGATTGGGGTAGTTGCTGATGAGCGTTTCTCCCGAAAGGTTTATCGGCTTTTTGCAGGATACCGTGCTCACCAGTGGAAGCATTTGAAAATTTTTGAGCATGATCTGCTGCAGGTCTTTTTCATCAACACAAAGCCAGTTAGATAATAAGGTAGCATACACGCTCCTGAAATCGTATTGAAAAGGGAGATTGTCGTTCACACTCACACTGGCTGCAATATTGGGTGTATCGCCCAATACGCCGCCAATCACATTCTTTCCGAAAATAAACATAGGCGCCGCAGATCCATGGTCGGTGCCTATACTTCCATTGCTCTTGATACGTCTGCCGAATTCAGAGAAAGTCATGCCTGTTACCCTGTCGTCTACTTTCATGAATTTAAGATCGTCTTCAAAAGCCTTAATCGCATCGCTTACATTTTTCAACAAACGGGCATGGTTACCGGTGGTATTATCGGTACTGTCTACCTGGGCAGAATGTGTATCGAAGCCGCCATAGTTCACCATGTAAATACGTGTTTGCAAACCGCCGCCGATGAGCCTGGCTACAATTTTCAATTGGTCGGCCAACGAATTATTGGTAGGATAGGTAACCTGCTGTGTTATTTTCGATGCCGCATCTTTGATCACGGCCGCATATTGTTGTGTTTGCTGCGCCACCATGCGCACGAACTTCAACTCTTTACCCGCCGGCGTTTCCGGCGCCGGATCCTGTACACCATTGATGAGGTTGTAAAAATTATTGGTATTGCTGATGCTCATACCCATGCTCACTGCCGGTCCCTGTAAAGTCAGCGATGTAATGGAACCGATCTGGATAGCCAGCGGGTCGCGCATGCTGGCATTGGGATAACCATTGGGGAAATTAGGATATTCATAATTCAAATAACGCCCCGCCCAGCCACTGTTGACCGTGGTATTGCTGTCGCTGCCACTCATCCAGATATCTGTTGCCCTGAAATGCGAAAAATTAGGTTGCGGATAACCTACCGAATGGACCAGTTTTACACGCCCGTCGTTGAACATATTTTGCAGTCCCGTCATGGCTGGATGCAATCCTACTTTTTGCGTGCCGCTCAAAGACAATACCGATTGCTGCGGAATGGCAATATTGCTCCTGGCATTGGTATAATTACTATAATACTCGAGAGGAATAACCGTGTTCAGTCCGTCGTTACCCCCACTGAGCTGAATGATCACCAGTACATGGTCTGTTTCGGTGGTAGGCAGGAACATGCCCTGCATCAACAGGTCTTCAACGCTGAATGCTTTTACCGATAATCCTCCCAGCAGTGAAGGGATCAGTACTCCGGAATTGCGTAAAAAATCTCTTCTCTTCATTTGAATGGTTTTATGCCAGCTGATATTCAGAAAGGTCCATCAGGTATTTCAACAGATCGCGCACTTTGTTCTTAACAGTAGTGGTATTGGCCGTATCACCGGGCGTGGAAACATACTGGTTCCACGCACTCGTCCAGTAATAATCGCTGATTTGTCCGCTCAGTAAAATATCCTGCTTCACCTGCGCTTTGGAAGCGGCCGACAAATCGATCCTGAACAAAAGCCTGGTCAGGTCATCGATGAGTTTGTTCGGATCGCCGGGCTGCGACAATGTTTTGATGAACCCTGCGCCGTCTACCATTATTTTCTTACCATTGAACGTATAGCCGCTGTTCATCAGGATATCGCTGAACTGGTTGCGCTTGGGAAGCGTGTCGCTGTTGATCCATGTTTCATAAAACTGCGGCACCTGGTAATAAGCTTTCCATCCGCTCACATCGGGCGGATCGCCGATGTTCTGTTGCAGGCTGGCAACCCAGCTCAGGAGATAATTCCAATGTCCATAATTGCTCACATAATCTGTAAGAGGCGGGAAACTCAATTCCAGTTCCCTGCAAAATCCCACTACAAAATCCACCGGGCTCTTGATCTGGCACCCTCTGGAGAGTGCGTCGAAGAAGTGTTCGCTTTTGAGTAAAGTACTGAGGACCGGTACAATGTTATAATTGTTGCTGCGGAAAATGGCGGCCAGCGGGGTAATCACATTTGCTTCCACCGTACTGTCGATATCGTAATAAACAAACCACCGGTAGAGGCGGCGACAAATGTACATGGCCACTTCATCGGTAGCCAGTATCATAGAGATCATGGCATCGATCTCTTCATCACCGGCTGTTGCAGTAGTGCGTCCTTGTATTACGGTATTGTTATAGAATGAAGAGAATTGTTTGCTGTTCTTATCGTGCCGGTTGATGTCGAAATAAGAACTGATGTTCGTTGCGTTATTGCGCCAACCGGTAAGTACGCGTGCTGCAGCTTTCACATCGGCTTCTGTGTATTGCGATCCCGGGCCCTTTCCGCAGCAGAACAGTTCCTGTAATTCCCTTCCGTAGTTTTCATCGGGCGCCGTTGCCACATTCTGCTGGCCATTCAGGAATACCAGCATACCCGGATCGATGGTCACCGCTTTTACCAGGCTCCTGAAGTTGCCCAGCGCATTGGCCCGCAGCATGGCGTGGTGCTTGTACACATATTGCGCATAGCTGATCACCCCTGTTTCGGTAGAAAAATGGTTGTGCCAGAAAAAGGTCATCTTTTCCCGGATGCTCCTGTCCTGGTTCACCATCTGTCCCATCCACCATTTCTTGAAAGAAGCTACCCGCAGGCTGTTCACCGAACCATCGGTGTTGGCATCGCCCACCCAGGTACTGCCCGCAACGATATTACTGTCGGCCGGGTTGGCGGTTGCGGGTGTAGTATATTCTTTAACCGGAGGAGCTGGCAGGGGAGCCTGGGGATTGAGCAATTCATCAACCGCCTGGGAACAGGTCTTGCCCAGGAAATAGCTGATATCGGCCCGCCTGGCGCCAAACATGGCCCGTTTCAGCAGGTGAATGACTTCGTTTTCGGTCCAGGGACCGGAATAAGGCGCCAGTCCTGTTGCGGGAGGCGGAGCTGGAAAATCCATTCTGGACGTCATGCCGAGGGGTTTAGGTCTGATCTGAGATCGGTTTTTCGCAAGAACGTTTAAAATTAATCAACAGATACATTTTGGCCGTACTATGCAGCATAAGAAGGGAAATAATGTCTATATTTAGGGTACACATTTACCCCTCATGACAGAACAGGCAATCATTGCTGGCTGTTTACATAATGATTCTGCGGCCCAACGCGAACTGTACAACCGGTTCAGCCCTAAGATGCTGAGCGTTTGTTATCGCTTCGCACAGAGCCGTGAAGACGCAGAGGATATGTTGCAGGAGGGGTTCATTAAAGTGTTTACCCAAATACATACCTTCCAGAACAAAGGGGCATTTGAAGGATGGATCAGGAGGATCGTCGTGCATACCTGTATCAACTTCTTGAAGAAGAATAAAAAATTCAATGAGCGGGTTGATCTGGATTATGCCACTATGGTAGAAGTGCGGGAAGAGACCATTCCATCCATCATGCAGGCCCGGCAGATCATTGAGTGCATCAGGTTATTACCCATCGGATACCGGACGGTATTGAACCTGTATGCTATGGAAGGATATAGTCATAAAGAGATAGGTATGATGCTGGACATCGAAGAAAGCACCAGCCGTAGTCAATATACGCGCGCCAAATCGATGCTGGAGACCATACTGGTAAAGAAAAAAATCATTGAGATGCCTAAAGAAGATTTTCATTGGCTGGCTGCATTTAAAAAATAGCAGTGGTTGATGGACCGATAGATTGATGCCGTGTTTGTTATGGAAAACCAAAACTACAGAGACGAACTTGAGCAGTTTTTACACGACGAAGTAAAACAGCACCGGATATATCCTTCCGACCATGTCTGGAAGAATATTCGCACGGAGTTACATGGAAACCATTCCTGGCCGGCACTCAGCTTTTTTGCCCTTTTCATCATTACCGCACTCACCCTTTCCACTTTACTTATTAACCATCCTGCAAGGTTCGCCGCGCATACACTGCTGGTTAACGGGCAGATGAAAAACAACCTGGCAGCATCGGCAGATCATACCACCGGATCTGTACAAGAAAATTATTTCACACAGATGGCATCCGGACATGTCACCGCAGCTACACTCGAGGAACTGGCCAGCAGACAAACGGCAACACTGCCGCAGCCCGAAACTGTTCCTACGGTCGGATATGATGCTGTAGCCACCGCTGCAACAGAAAAGACCATGGCAACCATCACTGCCAAAACTACCAACCTGAAGCCAGCTGCCTCTTTGATTACATCAGCCCAAAACAACAAAGCCCGCTCATCGGGTACTGCTTCATTCACTGCACCTACAGATAACAGGCAGGATGTGGATACAGCCAATAGTCTTGCTGCAAGTGAGAAAGCAGCTCCTGCCGCTACCACTGAAACAACAACGCCACCGGTTACGGAGAACACACACAAAGCCTCTGCTTATGCTTACAATCCGCCTGTTGTTATCAACCAGAAAAGGAATTCCAGAGTAGGCATCCAGTTCTACCTCACGCCTTCTACAAGTTATCGCAAACTCACCGATGAGAAACTGAAAGAGATCATACAACCTGCCAGCAATGCTGTTAACACGCCCCTGAGCCAGAACAACAGCTCTGACGTTAACCAGGTAGTGCGTCACAAGCCTGCTATCGGACTCGAATTTGGTTTTGCAGTGCTGTATAATATGAGCAACCGCCTCAAGTTCAAAACAGGGGTGCAAATGAACATCAGGCAGTATTATATCGAAACATTCCAGTCGCCCACCAGCGATGTGGCTACCATATCCCTGATCAATTACCGTGGTATTGAAAATATCAACCTGTATTCACCCTATCATAATAATTCGGGGTTGAGCGCAACGCAACTCGATAATAAACTGTACCAGGTATCTATTCCGCTGGGCATACAATGGGAGATATTCAATGGAAATCATTGGGGCGTGAATACAGAAGCTTCTGTACAACCCACTTTCACACTCAACAAAAAAGTGTACCTGTTGTCTACCGACCTCAAGCATTATGCCGACGGCGGTTCATTCCTTCGCAAATGGAATGTAAATACAGGTGTAGGCATCAACCTTACGTATAAAACAAGAGGCGCTACCATCCAGCTGGGGCCGCAGATCCGATACCAGCACCTACCCACTTATTCCAACCTCTACCCCATCAAGGAATACCTGCTTGATTATGGGTTGAGACTGGGTATCACAAAACAACTTTCGAAATAAAACCCATATGCATGATTCTTCTGACCACTGCTGTAAGGGCAGTGGTTTTTTATGCAGGTGATTGGATAATTTTGTAGGATGAAAAAATCAGTCCCTGCTCTTTTAGTTTTTTTGATAGCAGTATTATCTGTTGCTTGTGGTCACCATGCCGCGCCTGCCAGTCCGCAAACAGCTTCAGCAGACACAACCGGTTTCTTTGCATTGCCCGTTTTTTTCAAAGACCAGTTGGCTTATGCACAATCGCTTCATACGCCCATCTACCGCGTCACCATCAAAGACGGCAAAAAAGATTCTGCTTCACTGAACCAGGAAGCATTTAAACAGCTGGCAGGTATTTTTCTCAGCAAGGATATCTCGGCGCCCAATATTAAAGTGCTGTACCGAGAATCTGTTTTTCGCGACCTGGGCACAAAAAGCTATACACTCAGTTACACAACTGCCCACGATAACGCCATCATCCGGGAAATAAATATATTACTCGATGAAGAAAGCAATAACGTTAAACGGGTTTTTATCAGGAGCCAGTACAACAAAGGCGATACCAGTATCACAGAACAATGCAACTGGAAAGCCTACAAAAGTTTCCAGGTGAACCGCTATCTCCACGCAGGCCATTACAGTTCTACCGAATTGAATTACGTTAACTGGAACAACGACACGCCGTAAATGCACCAACATGACCGCAGATCAATTTCAGCAACTGGCTTCTACCATTCCGCAACAGCCCGGCGTTTACCAGTACTACGATGAGGGTAATACTTTGTTGTATGTAGGCAAGGCCAAGGATCTGCGCAAAAGGGTCTCGTCTTATTTCGTTAAGAACCTTACCAGTTATAAAACTCATGAGCTTGTAAAACGCATCCATCGCATTGCTTTTACCATTGTAGATTCAGAACACGATGCATTCCTGCTGGAGAACTCTCTCATCAAGGAATACCAGCCACGCTATAATATCATGCTCAAGGACGATAAGACCTATCCTTTCATCGTTATCAAAAAAGAGCCTTTCTCACGTGTCTTCTTCACACGAAAAAAAGTGAACGACGGGTCTGAATACCTGGGACCATTTACTTCGGTAGGCAGGGTAAGGGAACTCATCAATTTCATCCGCCAATATGTTCCGTTGCGCACTTGCAAGCTCAACCTCACCGAGCAGAATATCCAGAAAGGCAAATTCAAAGTATGCCTTGAGTACCACCTGGGCAATTGCAAAGGACCATGCGAGGGTTTACAGTCAGCCGCAGATTATGCAGAGGGTTTGCAACAGGTACGTAATATCCTCAAAGGGAACCTGGGCTCGGTAGTTGGGCAGTTCAAAGCGGAGATGCAAGCGCTGGCAGCCGGGCTCCAGTTCGAAAAAGCAGAGCTGGTAAGAAAAAAAATAGACCACCTCGAGAACTACCAGGCAAAATCTGTGGTGGTAGGCAGTCATTTTGCCGATATGGATGTATTCTCTATTGTGAAGGAAGACAACCTGGCTTATGTGAATTACCTCATGGTACAGAACGGCGCTATCGTGCAAACCCATACAGTTCCGCTGGAAACAAAGCTCGAGGAAACAGAAACCGAAGTATTGTCGTTTGCGGTAGCCAGGCTCAGGGGTACTTTCAACAGTACGGCCAAAGAACTGGTGGTTCCCTTTGCCATTGAAGTGGAAGAAGAAAACCTCACACTTACCATACCCAAAGCAGGCGAGAAGAAAAAGCTGCTGGAGTTGTCTGTGAAAAACGTGGATTATTTCCGCGAAGAACTGCGCAGAAAAAAAATACTGCACCTGGAAGATAAGAGCGACGAAGAAAAAGCGAAAGTGTTGTACGAATTGCAGGATTTCCTGCAGTTACAGGAGCCCCCTCTGCACATCGAATGCTTCGATAATTCCAACTTTCACGGCAGCTACCCGGTTTCGGCCATGGTATGCTTCAAAGACGGGATGCCCAGTAAAAAAGATTACCGGCATTTCAATGTGAAAACAGTTGAAGGGATCAACGATTTTGCCACCATGAAAGAAGTGGTGTACAGGAGGTACAAGAGGTTGCTGTCAGAAGCAGCGCCCATTCCCCAACTGGTGATCATTGATGGAGGAAAGGGGCAACTGGGCGCGGCCATGGAAAGCATTATCGAACTGGGACTGGTGGGGCGCATGACGGTTGTTGGGCTGGCTAAAAACGAAGAAGAGATCTTTTTCCCTGGCGATAGCCATTCTATTAAACTTCCCTGGAACAGCGACAGCCTGAAACTGGTAAGGCGTATTAGGGATGAAGTGCATAATTACGGCATCAGCTTTCACCGGAACCAGCGGTCAAAAGGAACATTTAAAAATGAGCTGGAGCAAATACCCGGTATTGGTAAGCAGACCGCCCTGCAGTTGCTGAAAGAATACAAATCGGTGAAGAAGGTAAGGGAGGCCGGTATGGATTCACTGGTCGCATTGATCGGCAAGAAAAAGGCGGCGTTGGTGACAGCGTATTTTAACGCAGAAAATTAACAGTTTATTAATAAAAAAGGGGCCAGGATAAAAATCCAGCCCCGCTTTTAAAATCCAATATCCTATGAAAAACCGAAGTAAAGATAAGGAAAGCATTTAATTAATACAATCAACTGGCCCTAATAATTTATAATGTAAACATAATTTTTGCGAAAAAAGGGGGCTTAAAAGACCCCTTTTTTCCCTTGTTATATCAAATAATATTAATACGACCACAGGTCCTGCTCATAATTGAACAGCCTTTCTTTGATCTTATCACCCTCCAATAAACGGAATAGCGGGTCTCTGATCAGGCCACTAAGGAATTTATCGGTGGGATTGTTGTTACTGGTTTTGATCACATAGCTGGAAAAGAAGCGGCTTTCGAAAAGGTCTTCCCAGGTCATACGGCTGGCGAAATTTTTAGGGTTGTACACCAGGTATTTGGTCAGCGTCTGGCGCAGATCGGGATAATGTATCCAGAACAGCGTTTTGCTGGTGGGTTTGTTGTTGACCATGATCTTGGCTACCGGAGCAATACCAATGATCCGGCAGAACAGGCGGCTTGCTTCCTTATCGAATATCCATTGTTCTTTCAGTCTGAAAGTATAAATAGAATCGGGATTCGGTGCATACTTGGTATCATAGATCACAGTGGTATCGTACACATTGGGATTGTTGGCGTTCTGTACCAGCTGTGTATCCAGCGTACCTTTCAGTAATTTAGAAACATCATTGTATTGCAATGGCTTTGTAAAACGGTCATCACCCCCTTCGGCAGAGAAAGCTACTACGCTGTCTTCACGAATGGCTTTCAACAGGATCGCAAAAAAACGCTGGTCGCCCATTTCATCTTTGCCGGGATACATGAACGTCTGGTTCATTTTTTCCCTGGCATCGATCTCACGCCAGATCATCTCGCTGTACAGCCAGTCGTCTTCACGCAAGTGCTCATAAGCCAGTGGCTTTTTCTCCCTCGTAATGGTCCTTTCCACGGCAGTGTTATTCCTCAGGTTCCTGGGGGTTGTTTCTTCAAAACCTCCTACCGTAGTAGTATCCACTGTTTTCTTAGGTTTCAGCGAAGTATCAACGGCAGTAGCATTGGCTTTACTCAGTCCGGTTACTTTGTTGGTAACCGTAGAGGGCGGCTGCTGGTTGGTACTTGGAGGATTGTTCGCAGGCTTTTTCTTGCCAAAGTTGAACTGTCCCATAGCACTGCTGCCTATCAGTACCGCAGCCAAAACCATAAGGGAAGTGATTCTTTTCATAACTCACTGTTATTGCAAAATGAATGTAATATTCTGATCCAGTTTACGTGTTCCGCCACCCGGTTCAATCAATTTGATCTCTCCTATCGTTACCGTTGTTCCCGCCTGGCACCGCTTGATCAGGGCACTGGCGCCACCACTGAAAGCGGGGCCTGTAACCTGTGCGAATTCTGGTTCATCAAAACCTTTACCGGTGCAGATCACCATGTAAGACTGCACCTGGAACTTAATGCCTTCAAAAACGAAATCACGTAAGTCGGCAATCACGCCTGTCTGTACCCTGAACACATTTGCAGTCATGGTACCACCCGCACTACCGCCTACAATGGCGATCGGGTCGGGAATCCTTTTCACAGGTATTGTTACCTTTTGTGTTTTCTTTCCATCCGAAGCGATCACATTCACCGAACCCAGTTGGTTAGGTTTTACGATATACTGTCCGGGGCCGGCTTTACTAAATGCCACATTCGTGCCTTCCACATTTACCTGTACTTTTTCATCACCACCACTACCAGTAACACTCAGGGGGTTCTCTATGCCTTTATAGAATACCCTTGTCCTGTCGGTTGATATCACCATACTAGCAGGTACACCTACTGTATATTTCACTTCCTTTTCCACCACTGCCGGCGTACCGTCGGGCTTATAATAAGTGATCCTTACTTTTTTAGTGTTTGCACCAGGAGAGCTTACGGTAGCTTTGTATTCAGCCGCTCCATCTGCATTCAGGGGTACATTGGTACCATCGACGGTGATGGTAGGCTTGGCTGCTTTACTAAAAGCACCCATACCTGCTGTGATCACCAGTTCTTCACCTGGCATCAGGTACTGTGAATTGGTTCCGGCGAAAGCTTTGAATTCATCATATACGATCTCCACTTCACCTACTTCTTTGTGGCAGTACTCAACCACTTGCGCTTCACTGTTCTTCACATCGTTCTGAAATTTGCTCATGATCGTCAACGCCGCTATAGAAGGGGTCATATGAAAATAGGTAAATGCCCAGTCATCCTTACCGCCTTCATTTTTTGTCGGAGGGATGCTCAGATCGAGTGGCAGGTTAGGCCCTACATCTTTTTTAATGTCGGGGTCGATAGCGAGCAACTGATCTCTGAATTGCTTCAATTTAGCAAACAGCTCATTTCCTTTTCCTTTTCCGTTAGGTGGCATAGAAACCAGCAAACGGGTAGGTGCATCGAGATCATCTTCTTTAAAAGATTCCTGGCCGTTCTCTGTTTTCAGTCCCGATTCTTTTTTCAGATCCAGTTTCAGTCCTTCAATATAGTTGTAGACTTCATCTGCGAGGACCTTTGCTTTTTCTGCTTTAGGCATCCATATCGCAGCTTTTTCATGGGTTTTAGGGTCATCGAATTTTCTTTTGAACGATTTGAATACATCAGTATTCTTTCGTTCTACAATTTCTGTGGCAGTCTTCAAACTGTGGTCAACTGTCTTGAACGCGTTGAGGATTTCAGATGATACATTCAGTGCCAGCATTGCCGTAAGCACGAGATACATGAAATTGATCATCTTTTGCCGCGGTTCCTTGGGTAGTGACATGCTTGTTAATTTTTACAAATTGATTTTACAATAGTGTTGTGTCATCATAACAAGCGGCACTAAGCCCTTCCCTGCATGGCGGTGAGCATATTACCATACACCTGGTTCAGTTTGCCCAGGTTGTTGGCCAGTATTGTGATCTGTTCTTTGGCTTTCAGTGCATCGTCTGCGCTGCCCGACATGGCTGCAGAAGCCTGTGTGAGCTTGCCGTAGAACTGGTTCATCGCCTTGAGGTGATTGTTACTCTCCTGTAATTCCAATTCATAAATAGTATTCAGAGACGACAGGTTTTTGGTCAACACCTGAACCTGGTCGTGAAATTGTTTGGTATGCTCTGTAGCAGCATTGAAACCGGCCAGAGAGTTGGTTACATGTCCTACTGCATCTTTCACCAATCCCAGCGCATGAGCTGCTTCTTTTGTTTTGGCTGAAAAATCACCGGTTGATTTTACTACATCGCTGATCTCTCCCATATTATTTACGGTAGTCCCCAGTTTCTGGAAACCGGCGCTCAGCTTGGAAAGGTTGGCAGGTGTTATATCGGCTTCCTGGAGCATTTTCTCCATCACACCAAGGGCAGGATTACCAGCCATAGCAGGTTCTGAAGAACCATGTGTAACATCTGGCGGAGGCAATATCGCATACACGATGAAAATCATAGCTTCTGTAGTAAGACCGATTTTCAGCGCCCAGTCGGCCCATGAAAGGTGTAGGATCTTAGCCATCGCGCCAAAGATTACAACGGCAGCGCCAAGACATACAATTACGTTTACAATTCGGTTTGTAGAGGGGGAAATTCCAGAGGCCATAGGTTTCTGTTTTTGGGGTTTGGATTTGTTATTGGATTTGGATAAGCTTAGTTATTTGTTTCTCCACTTGGGTGCCAGGTCAATCACGCAGCGGAAACCGATATAGGATTTGGCAGTATCCTGGTACTCATAGTTCCGGGTACCTACCTGTAAATAGTAGGCGATGTCTTTCCAACTTCCTCCGCGCACCACTTTTCGTTTCATATTGGGCAGGTCGGAATCTTTGGCATCGAGACGTATATCGGGATTCATATCGGCCATGAAATTATAAGCGCCTTCGTAGTAGTACGAGCCGGTCCATTCAGCCACATTGCCCGACATGTTATACAAGCCATAATCATTGGGCCAGTATGCTTTGGCAGGAACGGTATAGAAACCGCCGTCTTCTGCGTAGTTACCACGGCCGGGTTTGAAGTTGGCGAGCAGACATCCTTTTTTATTGCGCAGGTAGTAGTTACCCCAGGGGAACATAGATTCTGTACGGCCGCCCCT
This sequence comes from Hydrobacter penzbergensis, assembly GCF_900106985.1. Lineage (NCBI taxonomy): Bacteria > Pseudomonadati > Bacteroidota > Chitinophagia > Chitinophagales > Chitinophagaceae > Hydrobacter > Hydrobacter penzbergensis. The sequence continues at coordinate 174,833 of NZ_FNNO01000007.1, forward strand.
TGCTGCATATTCCCATTCCGCTTCACTCGGCAGGCGGAAATCACCGTCAACTGCCATGTTGTGTTTTTCCAGGTAAGTATTCTGGTAATGTGTTCTCCAGTGACAGAAAGCCATTGCCTGTTTCCAGGTAACACCCACCACAGGATAACCACCATAAGACGGGTGAGAATAATAGCTCTTGGTCATGGGCTCGTTATACGAGTAAGAGAAATCCCGCATCCATACCAGGGTATCGGGATATACAGGCTGGTCTTTTGTTACGATGAAATTCTTCCGGGCAATACCTGCGTTCTCACGCTTGGCTGCTTCGGCCAGGTCGAAATATTCCATGTGGTAGACCAGTTTGGCAGGATCGATGCCCGGACGTCTGTACAAACGATTATCGGGAGCCAGGTTCAGTTCATTCAGTTTTTCGATGGTAGACCTGTCGTATTTGATGGTAGCCACTTTTTTCCAGTCAACCGCCATGGTATCTTCTTTGTTGATACCCGATCCGAACAGGATCTTGAAAGCCAAGGAGTCACGCACCCAGTTTACAAACTGTCTGTACTGGTTATTGGTGAGTTCCGTAGCATCCATCCAAAAACCTGGCATGGAAACTGTACGGTTACGATTGGTGTAGCTGAAGCTGATGTCTTCATCGCTGGGGCCCATATGAAATGCTCCCGGCGGAATGTAGACCATTCCAAGCGGAGGACGCATGTTTTGTTTTGCTGAAGGTGCAACGCCATGCAACTGCCCGTCATCAGGCAACCCCTTGGCTTTCCCGCTTTTCTTGAAAAAGCAGGAACTCAGGCTTAAAGACAGCATGGCCATGGTAATTGTAGTCAAATAACCTTTCATAAGATAATAAACTGATTTATGACAGTGACAAATATATGTTTTGCGTTGACAGTTACGCCAACACCATCTTTAATTCTCCATAATTTTTAAATGGGTAAAACTAAATTGTCAATGTGTATCAATTAGGATTTTACAATAGTGTCCCCAGAGTCGACACTGGCAACAAGCAAATTACCGTATTCTTTGTTACATTTTTGCTAAAAAATCTACTACATCTGTAAAGGGATCACTACATGCCCGGTTTTTGCATAGGTAGAATTTCACTGCATCCTGTCCTTCCAACAGCTTTCCTTTCAACAACGGGAAAACACCCTCTTCGGTTTCCCCGGTCTGGATGATTTTATTGGGGATGTATTTCTTCATCACTGGAGCGATAAATTGCTTTGAACGCTGCCCCGTAATGATAATTTCATTGGTTCCCCGGATCAATTCCTGGAGACACAAGGCCCATACCGCGAAAGAATTGGGGTATTGCCGGATGGCGCGGGAGAGCAGCTGCAACATTTCTTCTACCCGCCTTTCCCATGCTTCCTCCTCGAAAACCTTCGATAAATACCATAAGTTACGGGCCATTACGGCGTTTCCGCTGGGGGTGGCTCCATCGTAGACCTCTTTTTTGCGCAGGATCACATCTTCCTGGTCTTGTGGCGTATAGAAAAAGAAGCCGCTTCCCTCTTCTGAGAAAGCCGCTATGGCGTGTTGCATCAGCGACTGGGCCTTTAACAGGTACCCTCCGGTGCCTGTCATCTCCTGTAAATGCAGGTAAGCTTCTATAAGATAGGCGTAATCATCCAGGAAAGCAGGTATCCTGGCCTTGCCCCTCTTATAAGTATGGTACCAGTTGCCCTGGCCATCGCAAAGATGGCTTTCCAGGAACCGCATATGGGTCTCCGCCCGCTCCAGGTACTGCGGATTACCCAGAGCCGCATAAGCTTTGCTGTATGCTGTGTTCATCAGGGCATTCCAACCCAGTAATATCTTATCATCAAGTTGGGGTCTTACCCGCTTTTCCCGTTCAGAAAGTAGTTTTTGCCTGTCGGATTCGAGTAACCTGAGCATGTCGTTGATTTCCATGCCCTTCTGTAGTGCTGTTTTTTCCAGCGGCTCTTTTATCCAAAAAATATTTTTATTTTCCCAGTTTCCGGCGGCCGTAACACCATAAATTTCACAGAAAAAGGGGGTATTTCCACCCAATACTGCCTCTATTTCAGTCAGGTCCCAGGTATAAAACCGGCCTTCCTCCCCCTCACTGTCGGCATCCAATGCACTGTAAAAACCCTGTTCAGGCGAGGTCATCTCCCTTTCGATAAATGCCAGCGTTTCCCTGATCCCTCTTGCGTATTTTTCTATCCCGGTTAACTGATAGGCTTCCGCCATTACACTAACCAGCAGGGCATTGTCGTACAGCATTTTTTCAAAATGAGGTACCAGCCATTCATTGTCGGTACTGTATCGTGCAAACCCGCCACCCAATTGGTCGTAAATACCACCGTCGAGCATTTTATCGAGGCTCAGCAAAGCCTGTTGTAAAGCCGCTTCGTTTTTGGTGAAATGAAAATGCCGCAGCAAAAAGCGGATCGACTGGCTTTGCGGAAATTTAGGCGCCTGCCCGAATCCGCCCCATATTTTATCGGCATTGCCGAGCATATTGCGCACGATCTCTTCTTCATTCGCAGCGTCATACAAGGCATCTGCAGCAGATATAGTCCTGTCCATGCCAAATGCATTGGATTGCAGCAAGTGTTCTGTAAGCTTCTGGGCCTGCTCTTCTATCGCTTCTTTTTTTGCCGAAAAAGCCTGCCGAACCCCTTCCAGCACTTCAGACCAGCTCGCCCTGTTGTGGGCCCTCACCGGGGGAAAATACGTACCGCCGTAAAAAGGTTTTTTATCCGGTGTAAGGAATACATTCAACGGCCAGCCTCCGCTGCCGGTCATAGCCTGTACCACATCCATGTAAATATGGTCCAGGTCGGGCCGTTCTTCACGGTCTATCTTGATATTGATAAAATGCTCGTTCATGAAAGCCGCTACAGCCGCATCTTCAAAACTTTCTCTTTCCATCACGTGACACCAGTGACAGGCGGCATAGCCGATACTTACGAGTATGGGTTTGTTTTCCTGCTTTGCTCTTTGTAACGCTGTTTCGCCCCAGGGATACCATTCCACCGGATTATGCGCATGTTGTAACAGGTAAGGACTGGTTTCGTGTATGAGATGGTTCATGATCATGTGCAAATGGTTCAATACTCAATGGCTCAATGTTACGCATTTTAATGTCAAAGAAAATGGCTCGATCACTCTCTTTATTGAGTAATCGAGCCATTGAGCTATTGAGCAAATATTTATTGGTTCGCTTGTGCTTTTTTCTTTTTGTTGTGATCGATGATCGCACCGGTTCCTGCGCCGGCTCCTGCACCAAGCACAGCTCCTACTATTGCGCCTTCGCCATGTTTTTTATCAACGATGGCTCCGGTCACGGCACCTACACCGGCACCGATGATGGCGCCTTTGGCAGTACTGCTCATACCTTTTTTCTTAGGTGCGGCAGCAGGTGCAGCAGCTCCGGTTCCTTCTGCATCAGCATAACGGGGACTTACATTTGAAGATCCGCTGTGGTGTTTGGAAGCAGCAGCAGCAACGGCTTTCAGGGAGTCGGCTGTTTTTTGCTCTTTCGCAGCGATGCTTTTGAGGGAGTCAACTGTTTTCAATGAATCCATCATTCGCATTTTCGCTTTGGCAACTTCGTCTTCCAGCTTTGCAGCATTGTTACCACCATTGCCACAAGCGGCGAGCAGTGAACCGAATAATAAAATGGATAATACTCTTTTCATACAAAGGGGTTTTTAAGGATGATTACTTTTTAGCTTCGACACCTATACCCAAAAAATAGTCCAACGCTGCTACCATACTCGGACGCTGGGGCATCGGCGCTTTGATTCCCAGTGTGAGGCCCGCGTCTTCCACGGCTTTGGAGGTGTTATTGCCAAATGCTCCAATGACCGTGCCATTTTGCTTAAACTCTGGAAAATTATCAAATAAACTTTTGACGCCACTGGGTGTAAAAAAACAAATGACATCGAATTCGCAGCCTTTCACTACTTCCTTGATGTCATTGCTGATGGTCCTATACATAAAAGCCAGCTGATAAGCACATTTGTTTCCCTTCAACCAGTTCACGATCTCATTATCCTGCTGGTTCTCACTGCACACATACAGGAACTGTTCGTTCTCTTTGTGCTTGTTCACTACATCGAACATGCTCTTATTGGTGCCGTCGGCCCCATAAAAAACTTTTCTCTTCCGGTAAAGGATAAATTTCTGCAGGTACAGCGCCACCGCTTCTGTAATACAGAAGTACTTGGTGTCCTGGCCAATCACCACCTTCATCTCTTCGCAGGTACGAAAAAAATGATCGATGGCGTTCCGGCTGGTAAACACTACTGCCGTAAACTGTGAGATGTCGATCTTTTGTTTGCGAAAGTCGCGTGCCGGTATCCCTTCCAACCTGATGAAAGGCTGAAAAACCAACTCAACCTGGTATTTTTTTTCCAGGTCGAAATAGGGCGATTTATCACTTTCAGGTCTGGGTTGTGAGACAAGAATCCGTTTCGCTGATTTAACCGGACCTGCATTTTTAGCGCCGCTTTTTGCCATGCTCCGTAGTCTAATATTTTGCAAAATTAAAACCTTCCGTCAATATAATTGATCAATACCTTATAGATTAATAACAACGGAAGCACCTCAACGGCACAAAGGTAGAGAAAAAAATGTAATGCATTCACTTTCAGGTTATTCCGGATAGCGGTAAACGAAACTATGTATCTGTACAAAAAAAGCAATACGATCACACCTCCTGAAACCGTCAGGGCCACTTCTGACAGGGGTTTGGCGGCAAAAGCCACGAGCAGGGCAAAGGGGATCAGCACGATGCCGATGGTTTTATTCACCAAAAACACAATAAAAACATAACCCGCGGCCGACTCGCGGCTGTTGAATACCCATCCCGAGAACAGCAGGAACAGGTATTTCCCCAGGTACACAACCACCAGCACCAGGGCTCCATAAATGACCAATTGCCAGAAAGATACCAATGCCCACTGCTCGTACCGGATCACCAGGGCCGCATATAAACTCACACTTAGCACAAACAGCAGATTGGTGAGCAGTGAGGCCAGGTTGTCTTGCAGCAACTGTTCCTTGGTTTGTTTCAGCCGCACCGAAGTCTGGAAAAAAGAATTGAAAAGGTTTTTAAAATAGCGGGGGTACACCACTTTCAGGAAAGCAAAGAAAAATACGAGTCCCGCCATCACATAAAACAATTGGTCTTTCGATTCCCGCTTGCGGTAATCGATCAGCATATACGCTGCCGGCTTGTTTTCCGGCAGATAGGCATGGTGCATGAAACGGGCATAGGTAGAAGTATCGATAACGGGCAATGCTACATCAGCAGTTGCCTTCGCTTTGCGGATAGAATCCTGCCGGAGGCTGTCAGCTTTCAAACGCAACGTGCTGTCTGCCGGCGCACTTGCCCGATTCACCACTACGGCAGGTTTGGGCAAACGGGAAGATGAACTATCTCTTACTACGGATCGTACCGGAACCACCGTTTCTTTAGGCGTCAGGCTTTGTGTATCGTTACTCTTTTGTAAAGTACTCTCTGGCCGGGTCTTCGGCAAACCCGAATCGGTCTGTGCAAAACAACCAAGGGTCAACACCAGGAGAACTATCAATAGCGTCTGCTTCAAAAAATGGATTTGCAACAAAAATATTGAAACGGGTGCATAAGTCTGAAACAGTATTTTTGCCCATCGCAATCAGGCAACCATGGCAGGTATTTATATTCATATTCCATTTTGCAGAAAAGCCTGTCATTATTGCAATTTTCATTTTTCCACTTCATTGCAATTATTACCGGAAATGGTCAACGCCATTGAAGCAGAAGCCAGGTTGCGCCGTTCATATCTCAGCGAAAAAGTAGATACTATTTATTTTGGCGGCGGCACCCCTTCCCTGTTACCGGAAACTGCCATTCACTCCATTATACAGTTGTTATCGCAATTATTCGATATAAATCCCCATGCCGAAATCACCCTCGAAGCCAATCCCGACGATGTAACTGCCGCCAGGCTGCACGCATGGAAAGAAGCGGGCATCAACCGGCTTAGTATGGGAGTACAGTCTTTTTCAGACAGCAGCCTGCACTGGATGAACCGGGTGCACGAGTCGGCACAGTCAGTCGAAGCGATTGAACTGGCACAAGCCGCCGGTTTCCGCAACATCACGATTGATCTTATTTATGGTATTCCGGGCCTGAGTGATGAGCGCTGGGAACAGGACATCAACAAAGCCCTTGCTTTGCGGGTGCCGCATCTTTCCTGTTATGCGCTTACTGTAGAATCCCGCACAGCACTGGATAAAATGATCAGGACAAAAAAAACGGCAGACATCGATCCTGAAACGCAGGCCCGGCATTTCCATATCCTCACCCGCAAAATGGAAGAAGCCAGTTTTGAGCATTATGAAATATCCAATTTCGCCAGGCTTGGATTCCGCAGCAGGCACAACAGCAGTTACTGGCAGGGAGTTTCGTACCTGGGACTGGGACCTTCAGCGCATTCATTCAATGGAAGCAGCCGGCAATGGAATGTGGCCAATAATAGTCTCTATATTGCGAGTATTAACCAAGGGGCCATTCCCTATGAACAGGAAATATTGACACCGGTTCAACAATTGAATGAATACGTCATGACCAGTCTGCGCACCATGGAAGGCATTGATTTGAATAAAGTATATGCTGATTGGGGTGAAGATAAAAAGAATGCATTGCTCCATGCTGCCGAAAAACACTTGGCATCCGGCAATATTGTGCAAACCGGCAACCGGTTACAACTCACAACAGCCGGTAAATTCCTGGCCGATGGCATTGCAGCCGATCTTTTCTCAGCGTAACAGGCTTTCTATTTTTTTAAACCCTTGCGCCGCCGGAACCTGTTCCCATAGTATTTCATAAATGATTGTAGCAATAGGGATGGCTGCATGAATAGAATGGTTCATGGTAAAAATGCATTTGCTTGCATTGTATCCTTCCGCTACCATATTGAGTTCGAGTTGTGCCGCTTTTACAGAATAGCCCTTACCAATCATGTTGCCAAACGTGCGGTTGCGGCTGTGCAATGAATAGCAGGTAACCAGCAGATCGCCCAGGTAAACAGAAGCGTTGTAATTATGCGATTGCTCGGCGAATGGTCCTTTATCGTTCGACTGATGCAGGAAGACTTCCATTTCATTGGCGCTATTGGCAATGTACACACTTAAAAAATTATCGCCGTACTCCAATCCGTGTGCAATACCTGCTCCCAATGCGTAAATATTTTTCAATACGGCCGCATACTGAACACCCATCACATCGGTGTTCACCACTGTATTCAGGTAATCGGTTTTGAAATATGCAGCAATGGCTGCCGTAGCTGTTGGCTGCTGGCCCGAAAAAGTCAGGTAAGATAATTTTTCTGCGGCTATTTCTTCTGCATGACAGGGGCCCAGTAAAGTAAAATAGTTTTCTAATGGGAATGCAAAAGTCTCCGAGAGATAATCATTGAGCAGCCGGTTGCCCGAAGGCAGTATGCCTTTCACTGCTGAAACGATTTTTTTATTGCTCAGTTGTTGTGCACTAAGCGTTTCGAGACTACTTTCAACATAAGCCGAGGGGACTGCAATCACCAGTACATCTGAAGCGGTTACTACAGCCTGTATATCACTGCTGAGTTGCAGCTGCGCATGATTGAAATAAGTGCTACTGAGATAATGCGGGTTATGCCTTCGTTTCTCTATATAAGCGATGGTATCGTTGTTACGTACCCACCAGTTGACGGTATTCCCGTTGTCAGTAAGAATTTTTGCGATCGCCGTTGCCCAGCTTCCGCTACCGATGATACCAAATCGCATATTGATGCCAGCTGTTGATCGGCAAAAATACGTTTTTCGTACCTAGTTCTTCTTCTCTTCAAACAACTTGTCTTTAGGAACCACTTTTACCAGGGTTCCGTCTTTCAGTGTTTTACTTACTGTACTGTATGGGCCCGTGATCACTTCTTCGCCACCCTGGAGTCCGCTGATGATCTGGATATAATTCAGGTCCTGTATGGAAGATTTCACCGGTATTTTTTTCACTGTATTGTCTTTCTGCAATACAAATACCACTTCCTGGATATTATCATCGGCGTTAACAGATTTAACGGCAGATGCATCGTTGGCTGGCTTATCGTCTTTCTTTTCTCCCGGCGCCTTATCGCTGCTCTTATCCCTGGTGGTAACAGCATTCAGCGGCACTGCCAGCACTCCCACATTGGTTTTGGTTTGTATATCGGCGCTGGCGCTCATACCCGGACGGAAAGGGAATGCCTTACCTGCTTTTACTATATCTGCATAGCTATCGGGCAACAAGCGAATATGTACTTTGTAATTGGTAACATCGGTACTCGTAGTGGTAGTGGTTGCCACATTCGGGTTGGCGATCTTATAAACAATGCCCCTGAATTTGCGGTTGGTATAAGCATCTACTTCTACAAGCGCGGTATCGCCCAGCTTTACTTTGGGGATATCGTTTTCTCCTACATCTACCCGCACTTCAATGCTGCGCATATCGGCAACACGCATCATTTCTGTACCGGCCATCTGCGCTGTACCTACTACGCGTTCTCCTTTTTTCACCGCGAGCAGACTGATCACTCCATCCATTGGTGCTGTGAGTGTGGTACGTGAGAGGTCTTTATTTGCCCTGGCCAACTGCGCTTCGGCACTGCGTATCGATGCCTGTCCGCCTCTCAATCCTTCCTTCGCTGCGTTGTAGTTGGCTTCCGCAGAGCGGTACGCCTGATCGGCCTGATCGAACTCTGAACGGGAAATCACTTTATCGGCATACAATTTTTTCTGCCTGTCGTAAGTGGCTTTTGCATTATCCAGTGTGGCTTTCAATCCCTCAATACCTGCCGATGAGTTCGACAATTGCGCCCTGGCCTGTTCTACACCTGCCGCTACCTGGTCGCGCTGGGTAGAATAGATATCGGCATATATCCTGGCAAGTACCTGTCCTTTCTTCACGCTATCACCTTCGTTCACATTGAGTTCTACGATCTCACCACTGATATCCGGACTCACTTTCACTTCCACTTCGGGATACACTTTGCCACTGGCATTTACCGTTTCAATAATGGTGCGCGTACTTACTTTTTCAGACGATACTTTGATCCCTTCGTCTTTGCCAATGATACCGGCTTTCTTCATGCCCACAAAGGCAGCAATGACGACTACCAGTATTACAATGGTCCAGATCAGTTTCTTGTTCATATGCTCAGGTGTTTCGGTTGTTTTGATATTATAATTTCAAGCCTACGCCTTTATAAAATTCCAGCAATTTCATTTTGAACACATAATCGTACTGGTTGCTCAGTTGCTGCAATTTGGCTTTCAGCAGGTTGTTCTGGTTGGTCAGCAGATCAATCGAGCTCAGCAAACCCACTTCATAACGTTTGAGCGCAAAATCATAGGCTTTTTGCGCGCTGGTAACTGTTTTCTGCCCCGCATTGAATTTTTGCAAAGCAGCCGTAGCGTTGGTGTACGCTGTATAAATATCCTGTTTCAGTTTCAGGTCGCTCTGGCTTCTTTGCAATTCTGCATTCTGCAGGTTCAGTTTGGATTGCTGGTAAGCAATGCGGTTTTGTCCATTGCTGAAGATGGGTATCGAAATACTCATGCCAACGTTTTGTCCAAAGTTGTTGTCGAGCTGTTTGCCCCATCCCTGCCATATATCTCCAAAGCTGCGGGTGCCTTGTGAAAATTTATATATCGGGTTTTGCAGGTAATAGTTTACATTATTTACTGTTACAATAGGCTCTGCTCCTGTAATGGGTGTATATCCCAGGAAAGTAGCGCCGTTGGTATATTTGAAAGAGTTTGAAAAGTTGGTAGACAGGTTGAAGCCCAGGTTGATGGTGGGATAAAAACCGCCTCTGGCTGCTGAGATGTTTTTCTGTGCGGCTTTTATTCTCAGCGCATTTCCTTTCTGCAAGGGCTGGTTCGCAAGTGCCAATTGGAATACTGCCTGTGGCTGCATATCGGCAAAGGATTCTAATGGGATTTTATCTACCGGCGGGGTTTCAACACCAAAGATCACATCGGGGTCAAGGCCTAGTAATCCACGCAGGCTAATGAGGTTTTGTTCATAGGAAGTTTTGGCTGCTATATAATTGCTGCTGTCTGTTGACAACTGTGCTTCAATTTCTGCGAGGTTCAACTCCGGCAACATCCCTGCATCTACTTTCTTCCTGGTCATTTCGAATTGAGCATTGGTCTGGCTGATCTGCACCTCGCTGATATTGATCTGCTCTTTGGCTGCCAGCACCTGCAAATAATAAGTGCATACATTCAATGCAACGTCATTGGCGGCTTTGGCAACATCTGTCAACGCAGCCTGGGCGCTGAATGCCGAAGCCTGCATGGTGTTCCGCAGCCTTCCGTTGTTGTATAACTGTATACCTCCGTTCACACCAAAGTTCTGGTACAGGAACTGTGTAGTGGCAAAACCATTGGTGGTGGGGTCGATCGAACGTCCAAAACGAACACCTGTAGAAGTATTACCTGATACGCCGGGATAAAGGTTCAATTTTGATTGCTTCAATTGTAATGCACTGATTCTTGCCTGGATATCGGCCTGCTTAACAGAAATATTATTGGCCATCGCATAATCCACACACTGACGCAGGTTCCAGTGATCAGAACCATTCTGCGCATTTGCCTGCAAGAACGCTACACCACAAAGAAGGATGATCAGTTTTTTCATATCTAACAAAAATAACAGTTTCTCATCCACACCCATAATTTTTAGACAAGCGGAAAAGAGGCCTGCAAACCGCAGTAAAAAATGTTATGAAAGGCGTGAAATGGCTTTAAAAGCCGCTTCCAGATCGGTCAAAAGGTAATCGGCTTCTTCCAGCCCTACATACAACCGCAGGCTTCTGTGCTCAGGGTCCGCCGCATTAAAAGCAGCCGGCTGCAGGCCTGCGCATTTGGGTATGATCAGCGATTCATAACCACCCCAGCTCACCGCCATGAGAATGTGTTGCAACGATTCGCAAAAAACTTCGATGGTTTCTCTTTTATCAGTTTTGATGAAAAAAGTAAGGAGGCCACAGGCGCCCTTCATTTGTTTTTTTGCCAGCTCGTACTGCGGAAAGCTGGGGTCGAGCGGGAACAATACTTTTTCTACCCGCGGGTGTGCATGCAGGAAATCCACTACCTGTTGCGTAGTACGGCTGATGCGTTCCAGCCTCGCCGGCAAAGTACGTAGTCCCCGGATCAGCAACCATGCATTGAAAGGCTGTATACCCGATCCCACCGTCATGTATTCACTGTTGAATATTTTTTCCATCTTTTCTTTGCTGCCGCTGAGCACACCAGCTACCACATCGCTGTGCCCACCTATGTATTTAGTGGCTGACTGTAACACCAGGTCAATACCCAACTTAATCGGCTGCTGGTATAATGGCGAACAATAACTGTTATCACAGATGGTAACAATGTTGTGCTTTTTTGCGAGTGCCGCAACAGCCGCCAGGTCTTGCAATTCAAACAACCAGCTATTGGGCGATTCGAGGTAAATGAGGGTGGTATTGGATTGTATGGCTGCTTCGAAATGTGCTGTATCGGTACCATCTACATAAGTAACTGTTACCTGGAAGCGGGGCAGGATCACATCGAACATCCGTTGTGCCCATGAATAGGGTTTCTTTACACTAACAATATGATCGCCGCTTTTTACCTGTGACAGTACTGCTGCGAAGATCGCTGCAGCTCCGCTGTTGAACACTAAACAATCTTCAGCGCCATCAAGCGCCGCCAGTTTTTTGCGCAATATTTCTACTGTAGGATTCAGTCCGCGGCTGTACAACCAGGTACTGTATTCATCTTCAAATGCACGGCGCATATCGGCCACTTTGCGGAATGCAAAATTGCTGGTCTGCACGATCGGCGGCGCTATCGCGCGGAAGTATTCGTCGCGGTCTTCGCCCAGTTCATTCAGTATATACGACAGATCTGTCATTGTCTTTCCGTTTAAATCTGTGTGTAATGAAATAGATCAGCATAAAAGCTGCGAGTACCAATGCGCCTACCAATGCGATGTCGGGCGTTTGCAAAGCGATACTGATGCCCACAAATAAATAAGCCGACATGAAAATGAGTGGCATCAACGGGTATAATTTCATCTTGTAAATGCCTGTGCCATCCAGTTCACGCGTGCGTTTGCGCAAAACGAATATGGTAGCGCTCGACGCCACCATGCCAAAGCAATCGAGGAAAATGGAGAAGTTCAGTATCTTCTCAAAAGTCTGCGCAAAGAACAGGATCACGATACAAGTGGCCGAAAATGCTGTCAGCGATGCGGTAAACACACCGTTCTTGTCATTTGTTCTGGCAAAGAGTTTGGGCAATGTGCCTTCCGTGCTCATCGCATACATCACCCTGGGATTACTCAGCAACAACGCATTTACATAAGCCAGTACCCCAAAGAAAAGCAGGAAAGAAAATATATCAGCGCCTTTGTTGCCGAACGTTTTTTCCATCACCACATAAGCAATTTCTCTTTCGCCTTTCATGTTGTTGAAGCCGATGATATGATAATAACTCAGGTTTACCAACAGGTATAATGCAATGATGATGGCGATACCAATGAAAATACCCCTTGGAATATTTCTGGCAGGCCGACTTACCTCACTGCCGAAATTAATGGTCTGCTGATAACCGCCATAAGTAAATGAAACAGCAATCAGGCTCACACCCAGGCTTTGTATCCAACTCATAGAAGAAGCAGGAGCAACATTCGTTGTTACCGCCTGCGGCTGGTGTGGAAAAAACAAAGCAAGGATCAGCACTACGATCATGCTTATTTTAATGAGCATGAGTACATTTTGCGCACGGGAACTCATCTTTAGTCCTGCCAGGTTGATCAGGTAAAAAATGATGATAGCCCCGCAGCTAATCAGGGCTTTGTCTACATCGGTCCAGGCTACCTGCGGGAACAGCTTGGCAATGTAGCCGCTGCCGATCAATGCTACGCCACTCAGGCTGGCAGCATTACTGATAAGGATGATGCAGTTGATGGCAAAGGCGATGCTGGGGTGATAAGCATAAGAAAACACTTTATAATATCCGCCAGTAATAGGATAGCGACTCCCGATTTCGGCATAAGTAAGTGCTCCGCAGAGTGCAAAAAATCCACCCAATACCCAGGCTGTAAAATAAACCGACGGCTCAATGGCATCCTTGGCGCTGGTAGCAGCCGTTCTGAAAATTCCCATCCCAATAACTAGGCCCACCACGATCATGGTAAAGCTGAAAAGATTCAATTGCTGTTTTCCCTGCATGGCGCCAGTTTTAGTTCAGTTAGCTTTAAATGTAAGCAATAAATCGTTCTTGGTCTGAAAATCGATGCACTCAGCGATTTACTGTTGCACAAATATTCCCGTTATCAGATTCGTCTTAACATCATATTCAAAAAGAAAATTCATATCAACCAGTCCAGTTTTGCCTATGAGAGACACGAATACCTGGCCTGCAAATTGTTTATTTGCCCATGAGCGAGGAAACATCTTGGCAACAGAGCCAATGTTATTTCCCACTTTTATCGAACCGCCATTCATTAATTGAAAACAGTAACCAGGCGAAGTAATACTCATGGCTTGCAATTCATCTTTCATATACCAGGCTTCCATGCCTTTATATGTATAGTGCGTCATGCTGTCCTCATCCATTTCTGAATATTCTACGGACACCTTTACCGGTGTTCCAAACTTTCGTAAAAAATCTTTGACTCCCAACAATATAGTATTGACATGTGAAGCCTTTTTTCCTGTTACAGTCAAATCAAACTGATGGATATATAAATCATTGATTAAATCACTTGCATTGGCCTGGCCTTTGGCAATAAAAGCAGAAACCGCAGTTATTGCAGTAATCATCACAGTTGCTAAAATAATTTCCCTTCTCATAGACATTATTAAAACCGATGTTGGCTAATACAATACCAAGTATAGCATTAATCAAATTTAAATATATTTAATTGGTTAGTCTTTTGCTATAGGAAATTGAATATATCCTGATTACATTTGCACCGTAGTTGGTCCCCGAAGGGTCGGGGTTAAAAGGGAAGTCCGGTGCAAATCCGGCGCTATCCCCGTAGCTGTAAGCGCTATTCAACTGCTGATACTTCTGCCACTGTTCATAAGAATGGGAAGGCCATCAGCGGAGCGCAAGCCAGAAGACCTGCCAGCAATAGGTTTCATTCAAGGCTTTCGGGTGAAAGGCATGGAATGTAAATGCTGTCTGCAGCAGCAATTTATATTTCTTCTTTTTTCAATTTTCCTGAAAGCTCATTGTTCAACTTAAAACAAACAAACAATGAGCAAAACATCGACGCTCTTATGCATGCTTACTGCTTCCCTGCTGGCAGGACAAACGGCATTTTCACAGCAGGATTCTATCCGAACGGGACAACTCGATGAAGTGGTGGTTACCGCCAACAGGGTGAGTCTCAAGCAATCGCAGACCGGCAAGATCGTAACGGTCATAGACCAAAAAATGATTGCCAATAACCAGGGCAGAACGCTCGCCGAATTACTCAATACCCAGGCAAGCTTTTTCATCAACGGATCGAACAATACGCTGGGAACCAACCAGGACCTGTATTTCAGGGGTGCCGGTGTAGGTAGTATGTTAATCGTAATAGATGGTACGCCGGTATATGATCCTTCGCTGAGCAGCAATTCTTTTGATCTGAATAATATTGCGCTGGACCAGGTGGAAAGGATCGAGATCCTCAAAGGCGGACAAAGCACCCTCTGGGGCAGTGATGCCGTAGCCGGTGTGATACAGATCTTCATGAAAAAAGGAACCGGTAAAAAAGCCAACGTCAATGCTTCCGCTGCCTATGGCACTTACAACACATTCCGCGCAGGAACAGGTTTGAGCGGAAGGCTGAATAAGCTCGGTTACAATGTACAGTACAGCTACGTTAAAAGCGATGGGATGGCTGCTGCTTATGACAGCACAGGCACACAGGGTTTCAAGAAAGATGGATTTGAACAAACCAATGTGCTTGCCGAACTCAATTACCAGTTCAGCAACCGCTTATCGGCAAGGGCTTTTGGCAATTTCGGCGTTTATAGAACCGATTTACCCGGCGGCGCCTTCACCGATGAAAAGGATTATACCGCTAAAAATAACCACCAGTTGAGTGGATTCTCGTTGCAATACCACGACAACAACGGATTCAGCTGGAACCTGATGGGCAGTTACCAGCAGGCCAAAAGGTTGTTCGTGAACGACAGTACTTACACTGCCGCTTATACCAAGTATTATTCCGGTAATTATATTGGTAACTCTTACGTGCTGGAGACCAACGGCAACAAAAAATTCAATGCGCATTTGCAATGGGTGGGCGGCATCCAGTATACACGTCAGAATACAACCCAATCATCCCTGTACATCAGCACGGGTGTTCCCGCTTACCAGTCTTCCTCGGCATTGGGTAAAGACAGCACGTATACCAGCCAGTTTTCGGCTTATAGTTCATTGTTGCTGACAGATCTTGGTGGCTTCAATTTTGAAGCGGGTGGTCGCATCAACCATCATTCCATCTATGGCAACAACGCTACTTATACTATTAACCCGTCTTATAATATTGATGAGAACACCAAATTGTTTGTAAACATTTCTTCTGCTTACAAAGTGCCTTCTCTCTACCAGTTATACAGTGAATACGGTAACAAAGAATTGAAACCGGAAAGCAGCACCACTTATGAAATAGGTGTGCAAACACAAAGCAATAACAAAAGACAGAGCCTGCGCTTTGCGGCATTCAAAAGGGATATCCGTAACCTCATCATCTTTTATACCGACCCGGTAACCTATGCCGGTCAGTATATCAATCGCGATGAACAGCACGATTATGGCTTTGAAGTGGAAAGCAACACACAATTGGCTTCTTTCGGAACCTGGAGCAATAACCTCAGCTTTATCGACGGGCAGGGTGTTGAAAGCGGTAAGAAAACAGACAACCTGTACCGCCGTCCCAAGTTCGTGTTCAACAGCAGCCTCACCCTGCAGCCTTGCAAGGCGCTGACAGTTATTCCTTCATTCAAATATGTAGGCGCCCGGTTAAAAGGGCCTTACGATGCGGGTCCGGCTGAACAACCACATTATTATACCATCAATTGCTATGCGGGATATGCTTTGTCCGGAAAAATTAAAGTATTTTTGGACTTCCATAACATCACCGATCAGCAGTATTTCGATGTTGTTGGTTACAACAGCAAACGATTCAATATGATGGCCGGTTTCAGTGTTAAACTATAATAACTAACATCAAATCAACTGATATGTCGCTCAACAAAATCAATCCGCGCGTTTCTTTGCTTTTAGTGTTCATTGCCCTGACGGCTGGCTTACGCGTTTTCTCTGCCACCTCAGCAGGAACACAAGCTGCTCTCAACAACTTCACGCCCATTGGAGCCATGGCTCTTTTTGGGGGCGCTTATTTCCATACCAAATGGAAGGGTTATTTCTTTCCATTACTGGCGTTGTTTCTGAGTGATGTGGTTATGATGAAAGTAGTATATGCGGGAACCGGGTTGAGCAATGGTTTGTTGTACGATGGATGGTACTGGACCTATGGTGCTTTTGCGTTGATGGTGTTGATCGGATCGCTGATCAAAAATGTAAGCTTCAAAACTGTAATTGCCGGAGCCGTTGGTGCTGCATTGATGCACTGGATCGTTACCGATTGTGGTGTATGGCTCAGCGGTGGTACCGATATTACCACAGGCCTTCCCTATACACGCGACTGGAACGGATTGGTGAAATGTCATATACTGGCCATTCCTTTCATGAAAAATATGCTCATCGGGAACCTGATCTATGGCGCTGTACTCTTTGGAGGTTTTGAATACCTGCAAAAAAGATACCCGGCATTATTATCCATGCAATAAGTTGTTGCAAAAGCCTTCCGAACGGAAGGCTTTTGTTTTTCATCCTGATCAAAAAGAGTTATGGTTGCATTATCCTTTCTTCCGGCAGCTACCCGCATGATCTATGATATGGGATTGCAGGAGTTGCTGCATGGCGTTACGTTTGAATGCTTTCCTCCTGCCCTTGCAGAAAAACCTAAAGTAGTACGCTGCTTACTCGAAGGCCATCACTATTCAAGCCTGGAGATCGACCGTATATTCTCTGCATCCAAGGCACAGGGTAAGAGCCTGTATTATGTAGATGAGCCGCTGTTGCAGGAACTGAAGCCTGATCTGATCTTTACGCAGGATGTATGCGATGTATGCCAGATAGATACCACCTGCACTCATGCAGCTGTTGCAAAGCTGGACCACCAGCCGCTGCTTGTTCCACTTACCCCGCAAAACCTCGATGATGTATATCACACCGCCGTTGTCATTGCAACAGCTTTGGGGAAAGAAGAAGCGGCTTACGAATACCTCGCATCACTTAAAAAAAGAACCGATGGCATACTCGATACTTTGCGGGCCCATCGCATGCCTTTGAAACGCGTTATGCTTTTTGAATGGATCGACCCCATTTACAATTGCGGACACTGGATACCTTACCAGGTAGCGCAGGCAGGCGGCATCGATATGCTGAGTAATCCTTCGGGCGATTCCATCGTTACACAATGGGAAAGGATCGTGAAATACGATCCGGAGGTGCTGGTGATTGCACCCTGTGGCTTTGAAGTAACACGTGCTAAAGAAGAGTTGCACCTGCTTACCCAAAAACCGGAATGGGCTTCTTTGCAAGCAGTTCAGCACCGGCAGGTTTTCCTGGTCGATTTTGACCTTTTTACACAGCCCAGTGCCAGCACGCTCACAGATGGTATTGAATTACTGGCTGCATTGTTCCATCCTGCATTGTTCAAAATACCTGCTCATTTAACACACAAATACCTTTCCTTGTACGGAGAGAAAATAATGGCATCATGATCATTTTTGTAACCGGCGGCGCCCGAAGCGGTAAAAGTCGCTATGCACAGGAACTGGCGCTTTCCATGAGCCCCAACCCGGTATATGTGGCAACAGCAAAAGACTGGGGAGGCGATTTCAGCGACCGTATTAAAAGACACCAGGGCGACAGGGGTCCTGAATGGACCAGCTATGAAGCGCAAAAAGAAGTAAGCGCTTTGCCCATCGCTGAATGTGTATCGGTGATTGACTGCGTAACACTTTGGCTGACCAATTTCTTCATCGATTTTAAAAACGACATCGATCAATCACTCATTGCCTTCAAAAAAGAAATTGATGCGCTCGACAAAATGAATGGCACTTTCATTATCGTGAGTAATGAAATTGGCATGGGTGTTCATGCCGAAACTGAAATAGGCCGGAAATTCACAGACCTGCAGGGTTGGGCCAATCAATATGCTGCGGCCAAAGCTGCCCGGGTAGTGTTGCTGGTAAGCGGCATTCCTGTTACCATTAAGGCATAGATCGTATGCAGTTTAATATCACAGATACCGAAATACTGAGAAACATCATCCTCCACCGCAGGGATGTAAGGGGGAACCGTTTTTTATCAACCCCTGTTTCAACTACTGTAATGGATCAGCTATTGTTTGCATTTGAACATGCGCCATCTGTAGGATATTCCCAGCCATGGCAATTGATAGTTATCGAAAAAGAAACTACCAAACAAGCCGTTAAAAATATTTTCATTGAGTCGAATGATCATGAGCGTGTTCATTTTGATAGCGACAAAGCAAGTCAGTACCAGCGTTTGAAGCTGGAAGGGATCGTAGAAGCGCCCGTTAACATAGCTGTCTTCTATACGCCGCCCGGGCAACCGGTATTAGGACAAACAATGATGCCAGAGGCAGGCTTGTACAGCGTTGTTTGCGGTATCCAGAATATGTGGTTAATGGCCCGATCACTGAATGTTGGGATGGGATGGGTAAGCATACTGGAACCGGAAAAGATAAAAGAAGTACTGCATGTTCCATCACACTTGCAACTGGTAGCGTATTTATGTATTGGTTATGTGAGCAAGTTCGACGAATTGCCCGAATTGGAACTATTGGGATGGGAACGCAGGAAAAATCAAGCTGAATTCATACATCACGAAACATTCAAGCAATCCTGATATGCTACCTTATCGATCTTATTTTAACTGGAGTGGAGGAAAAGACAGTACACTGGCTCTTTATCATGCATTGCAACAACCCGCCTACAGCATAGAAAGACTGATAACCAGTGTGAACAGTACTTATAACCGTATTTCCATGCATGGAGTGAGGGCAGAACTGCTGGAGCAACAGGCCGGCGCCTTGGGTATACCACTACAACAATTACGGATGTCAGACCAGCCTACGATGACGGAATACAACCAGGCTATGGCAGCATTAACTGCTGCATTGTATAAAGAAGGGTTTACCCATTCTGTTTTCGGCGATATTTTCCTGGAAGACTTGCGCAAGTACCGCGAAGAACGGCTTGCCGAGCAACATATAAACGCTTATTTCCCGATATGGAAAAGAGATACTACTGAGTTGATACATGAATTCATTGACCTCGGCTTTAAAACCATTACCGTTTGTGTAAAATCGGAATTGCTGGATCAAAGTTTTGTGGGCCGTGTTATTGACAAAGATTTTCTGAAAGATCTTCCTTCCAATGTAGATCCTTGTGGCGAGAATGGCGAGTTTCACACATTCGTTTTCGATGGTCCCCTATTCAAACAACCCATTCCATTTACACTGGGCGAAAAAGTATTCAGAGAATACCAGGCGCCCAAAGACCAGGATGACAATTGTTTTTCAGGTACGGCCAACCGGCCTTCATCCATGGGATTCTGGTTCTGTGATCTTTTACCCGTTTAATTTCATTCATTATGTTACAAGAGCAACTGCAACAGGCCATCAACAATAAAACCAAACCATTGGGCGCGCTGGGCGCGCTTGAAACAATCGCATTACAAACAGGCATGATACAGGGAACCGTTCGCCCTGTCATCCGCCATCCGCATATTGTTGTTTTTGCGGGTGATCACGGCATCGCCGCAACCGGACTCGTCAACCCTTATCCACAGGCCGTAACGGCACAGATGGTGTTGAACTTTTTGCATGGAGGCGCCGCCATCAATGTTTTCACCAGGCAACACAACATCGAGTTGATAGTAGTGGATGCCGGCGTGAACCACGATTTTACCCAATTTCCCGATCATCCTCATTTCATTCATGCGAAGATTGCGCAAGGCACGCATAATTATCTCGAAGCGCCAGCCATGAGCCGTGAGCAGGCAAATGCAGCCATTGCAAAAGGAAAAGAAATTGTACACCAGCTGGCAACCAAAGGATGCAATTGTATTGGCTTTGGTGAAATGGGTATTGGCAATACTTCTTCGGCCTCACTGATCATGAATGCATTGACAGGCTTATCGATTGAAGCCTGCACGGGGCGTGGAACCGGCGCATCGGACGAACAATTGCAAACAAAGATCCGTACGCTGGAAACAGTTGCACAAAAGCATCACCTGAAAGCTTATGACAAAGATGCCATTGGCCTCTTATCGAAAGTGGGTGGTTTTGAAATTGCCATGATGGTCGGCGCGTATTTGCAGGCAGCCGAAGAAAAAATGGTGATATTGGTAGACGGATTCATTGCAACGGCCGCTCTTCTCATTGCGAAAGAGCTGAACCCTGTTGTATTGGATCATTGCATTTTTGCACACCACAGTGGTGAGCACGGCCATGAGAAAATGTTGCAACACCTAGAAGCCAGGCCCCTATTGCAGTTGGGTATGCGGCTGGGTGAAGGAACGGGCGCTGCCCTGGCCATTCCACTGGTGCAAAGCGCCGTTAATTTTCTTTGTGAAATGGCCAGCTTTGAAAGCGCAGGAGTAGAAAAAAAGAGTGAAGAATAACCGATATGGAACAAACGCAAAACAAAACGGGATTGAAACATCAATGGCATGTTTTTCTTACTGCCGTGATGTTCCTTACACGCATTCCTGTTCCGCATAATATTGACCATAGCAGCGGGATGCTGCAGAAAGCTGCCCGGTATTTTACCTGGGTTGGACTCGTTGTAGGTGTTATAGGCGGCGGGGTATTTTTTCTGTTGAACAAATATTTGCCCGGTTCTCTTTCTATTGCTTTTTCAATGCTGGCTACTATTTTGGCTACCGGCGCTTTTCATGAAGACGGTTTTGCCGATTGCTGCGATGCTTTTGGAGGAGGATGGACTAAAGAAAAGATATTGCTGATCATGAAAGATAGTCGCCTGGGTACCTACGGTGTAATAGGATTACTGGGTGTGCTTGGCTTTAAGTTTTTGTTACTTTCTTCTCTTAACGCTCTTTGCGATCCTTTGCAATTGGCATTAGTGCTAATAACGGCACACAGCACCAGCAGGCTCATGGCCATTGGTATCATGCAATCTTATTCGTATGTGCAGGACACCGATACCAGCAAAAGCAAACCTATTGCGAGCCGTAAGTTAACAATGCTTGAATTATTGATAGCAGGGATAGGCGCTGTATTGCCCATGTTGCTGCTAAAGCCTGTGTTCTGGCTGGTATTATTACCCATGGGCATTGCATGCTGGTGGGCCGGACGGTATTTCCATAAATGGATCGGCGGTTATACCGGCGATTGTCTCGGCGCCACACAACAATTAACGGAACTGGTGTTTTATTTATCGGTGTTTTTCATTATCCGTTAATTTGCACGATTATGGATATATACCTCATCCGGCATACCACTCCCGCCATCGCCAAAGGCATCTGTTACGGGCAAACAGATCTTGATGTAACCGACAGTTTTCCGGAAGAAATGTTGCGCACCAAAGCCCATTTACCACAAACTGTGAGCACTGTTTTCAGCAGTCCTTTGCAACGTTGCAGGAAATTGGCGGAAGCCCTTTTCCCACAGTATCCCATTCATTTTCACGATCATTTGAAAGAATTGGATTGCGGCGCCTGGGAAATGCAACCCTGGGATGATATCCCTAAAGAAGAGATCGATCCCTGGATGAAAGATTTTGTGCATGTAGCAGTACCCAATGGTGAAAGCTATACCAGGATGCACAAACGTGTGGTCGATTGTTTTGAACAAATACAACAGCATCCGGGTCCTGCTGTGATCGTAGCCCATGGCGGCGTGCTTCGCAGCATCCTCTCGCATATTACCCATACACCATTGAAAGAATCATTCGACGCTTTTACACTGCATTATGGTTGTGTGGTCAGGCTCTATCAAAACGGGGTGGGCTTTGCGCATGAAGTACTGTACAACCATTCCATTGAAGGAAAAGAATGGCATAGGCCAAGTAAAAATTGATCGTCATCCCGAGCGTCATTCCAACGTCATCCCGAGCGAAGCCGAGGGATCTGTCTGAGTGTGAAGCAGGCCCTTCGGTTCACTTCGTTCACTCAGGGTGACGATCAATAAAATATCTTTTTTATCTTTAGTCAAACTGCACCCGATGTCTCTCAGCTTCGATCAACTCCTTACTGTTACTTTCACCTTGTTTGCCGTGATTGATATTGTGGGGTCGATCCCATTGCTCATTGCCCTGAAAGAAAAAATGGGCGGCATCAAAACAACACAGGCAACGCTTGTTTCAGGATTGCTGATGATCGGATTTCTGTTTGTGGGGGAACCGTTCTTGAAAACATTGGGACTGGATGTACGTTCTTTTGCGGTAGGTGGTTCAATAGTGATCTTTTTATTGGGATTGGAAATGGTACTCGGGCATGAGATTTTCAAAGGCGATAAAGATACCAATGCTGGAAGCGTGGTGCCCATTGCCTTCCCTATCATTGCCGGTAGCGGCACGCTTACTACCATCATGTCGCTTAAAGCAAACTTCGAAACCGTTTATATCTTATCGGGTATCCTCATCAATCTTCTGGTAGTATACCTTGTTTTACATTCTTTGAAATTCATTGAACGCATCCTGGGTCCTGCCGGCTTGTTGGCTATCCGTAAATTCTTTGGTGTGATCCTACTGGCCATTGCCGTAAAAATATTCAGCAGCAATATTGCTGCATTTGGAAAATGAACCGTTTTGCCATCACCATATCATCTTATTGTACCAGGTGTGTTCAATGGTGCCGGGCGCGAACAGAGTTATTGTTTTGGGTGATGGCATTGCTGCTGCTGTTTTTGCGGCCCGAAGGTGGTATCGGCATTTCACTTTGTCCTTTTAAATGGATCGGTTTTACGCGTTGTCCGGGTTGCGGCATCGGCCATGCGATTCATTATGCCCTGCACCTGAACCTGCGCGATTCCTTTTCCAGTCACCCACTAGGAATACCCGCAGTAATTATTATATTTATCCGTATCAAACAATTGCTTTATCCTACAAACCAAACAAATGAAACCCAACCTTATTACCATGATTCCCGCCCTGGAAGGCGAAGAATTGGTTCACCTGCAAAGCATCACCCGTGAACTGAGCGATGAACAACTGCAAAGTTTTATCGCTGTATACAATGGCAAACGCCGTAAAACCGACGATATCCTGATAGGTTGCATATTGGGCTTCGTATGCGTAGGCGGCATACAACGTTTCATGGTAAAACAGAACGGCATGGGTTTATTGTATTTGTTCACAGGGGGCTTGTGCCTGATAGGCACGATTGTTGATCTAGTGAATCATAAGAAACTCACTTTTGAATACAACCAGCAAATGGCAAGAGAAGCCCTAGCGATGGTGCATTCTTATTGATTTTTTTACTGTTAAAAAAGATGGATTCGCTTTGATAAACCATCTCAAAAGAGTAATTTAACATCAAAACCTATATAATGAAAACGATCTTATTAAGTATTTGCCTGGCTTTTGTATTAACAGGCTTTGCACAACAAAAGCCAGCCGCGCCCGCAGCAACTGCTCCTGCTCCTGCTACCGCTGCCGCGAAACCCAAACAAGTTCAGAATCCTGCCGCCTGGGCCTGTCCGAAGTGTTATGCCATTACAAAAGATGGTGGACAATGTGCCAGTTGCAAAACAGATAAAGTACAATTGGGTACTTATTACTGTGCACATTGTATGAAAGGCACTGGCACCAAAGACGGTAAATGCCCTGCCTGTGGTATGGCTACTACACGTATGACCCGCAAACTTGTTGCAGAGCATACAAAAGGCGCGGCCATGAAGAAAGCTGCCTGATCGATTGATCGCCAATAAAAAAGCCCGCCCTCGTTAAAGCAATGGCGGGCTTTTTTATTGGCTACCTTTGCGCGAATTGCCTCAATATGAACTGGATCATTTTAATCATTGCCGGATTATTCGAAGTGGGTTTCGCATCCTGTCTGGGTAAAGCCAGGAGCAGCAGCGGCAGCACGGCTACCCTTTGGTATGCAGGTTTCCTGGTCTGCCTCACCATCAGTATGTACCTGCTCATGAAAGCCACGCAGAGCTTGCCACTTGGCACAGCTTATGCAGTATGGACAGGCATCGGTGCAGTAGGTACTGTATTGGTTGGTATTCTTGTCTTTAAAGAACCCGCGGATTTTTGGAGGGTGTTTTTTCTCATCACACTCATTGGCTCAATCATTGGCCTAAAGGCTGTGTCGCCGCATTAATGAGTCAGGGGGTCGAGATCATAGATTAACATTAAAATCAATAAAATGAAAAAACTTAGAAATATTCATCCGGGCGAAGTGTTGCTAGAGGAATTTTTAATTCCTTTAGGCATATCTGCTTACAGGTTATCTATGGATACAGGTATTCCTCAAACCAGGATATCTGCCATTATTAAAGGGAATCGTAGAATAACAGCCGATACCGCATTGAGGTTATCAAAATACTTTGGCAACACTGCAAAGTTCTGGCTTGGATTACAGGATGATTTTGATATTGAGAAGGAAAGCGTTCTTTTACGAAATCAATTAAGCTCTATCAAGAAATTTTCTGCTAATGCAGCATGAAATGATATAAAAGCATGTCGGCTCACTGGAGGTGCACTAGAAGATCACTTGTTTAACGCTTTTACTACACTAGAAGGTAACTTGACTGACGCTTTTACTATACTAGAAGGACGCTTTAAGTATACTAGAAGTGTACTACAGGAACACTACTGACACACTACTGGTATACTAACGGCTAACTACTTCTTTTGTTTTGAATTTTGAATGGGGCATTTCATTCAAAATTTCCTGTTCCGTTTTTCCTTCCTTCAATAAGCGCTGCACCTGTCTTGTCAGCTTTGAGTGGTTGATGTTTCTTCTTTCCTCGCGGGTCAGTCCTATTTTTAATTTTGCCGCGATCTTCGATGCCCGGCCCATCAGCCCTGCATATGCCATTGTGCTGCGAAAAGCCGGGTCCGTTTTCACACGCTTGCCGCTCAAGCTGCTCTTTGCCCGGGCATAGTGTTCACCGTCCATTTGATAGAAACAAATCCCGCCAATGGTTCCGGTGATTTTAATGGTTCCGTATTGTCTTGCCATAACTAAAGGTTTTAAGGAATAGAAGATACACCGTATTCCCCTGGCAAATAGGTGGCTTGTGAAATTTTCAAAAACCTCTAACAAGGTAGTTTACACGATTAGAAAAAATACAATGTGAGTCGTATAACCGTTATACAATTTCCTGCCCACCTTGGCATCCTAAGCAGTGGGCTGATACCTGTAAACAGGTGGCCTAAACCTATTTGCTTGCCCGTACAAGCTAATAGCGTACTTCAAGCTCCATATAAAAGCTGTTTTTGATTTTCAATAGCTTTTATAAAAAACGGATTTTTGAGCGCTTTCTCTTCTAAAAGATCAACTCTTCTATTCAATATCGCCTCAAGTGAAAATTTCAGATGGTAATAGTTATCTGCATATTCAGTTACACTGATGGGAAGGAAATTTACTAGCAAGTCAACATCGCTGTCTGTGTTGAATTGGTCTGTAAGTACAGAACCAAACGCATAAAGATGTTTCACACCATGAGTAGTACATAGCACAGATATATCAGAAATATGATTTTTAATCTGAAGCATGGTTAAAGCTACAAATTTTCTATGAATAGATGAGTGATTGAGCAAATGGCCTTCCGGTCATTGTCTAGAACAAATTAGCATAGGCATCCCATTTTGATACTCTTTTGCCATTCTCAAAATAGAGCCGATACCCATCTGCAAACTCAATTGCAGGATCTCCATCGTAACTATGCAATTGTCCCTCTTCGTTTCTTGTAACCCAATGAGGAAGTTTCGAAATAAGGCATATATTTCCAAAATACACAATATCAAAGAAGTTATTGAGTAACATTGATTTTAAATCATTGAAAAGAGGATCATTAATTACTTGCAGCCTCGTCATAAAATCATAAAACACCAAAGAATTATAAGTCCAGGGATAATTTTTACCGTTAAGATCAATATACTGATTTAAAGAAGAAAGCATAAAATCACTATTAAATACAGGTGATTCGAGGAAATATGCCTCCCATATGGAATAGCTAAGCATTTTCTTTACACTGTCAATATTACGTTGATGAAAGACTTGTTCAAAAAAGTTCCCACCCTTGGGTTGAATATTACCAGCATAAATACTTCTTCTTTTCTTTTTCAATACATCGCATACGTTATCAAGAATAATGTCTTCTTGCCTATTTAAATCATAAGCAACACTAAAGCATTGGTTTGTCAGCATAATAATTTCCCATGCCTCGTGTATTGAATGTCGAATCTCAAATCTATTAGGGGTCTCCTTTTCTGTAAACGTTTTTATTACAAGTTGAACCAATAGGCATGCCAACGGAGAATCGAGGATGATAATCTCTGGAAAAGAAAACTGTTGAGATTTAAAAATGTCTATAAGAACAATTGCACAATCACTTTTATAGTCTTCTTGTTTGTAGCGACAAGATCGATTCTTCCAATCACTTACAACACATTCATACAAGGCTTTTTGTTCTGTAGAAAATTCAGATATCATAAAGCAAAATGTTTTAAAATGGAAGTTCAGGGTCAATTATACCTCCATATTGACTAAAAATATTTTCTTCAGGATCATTTATAGTGTAATAGCCCTTGGTCGGCGATCCGGTATCTTCTTCTATAATCATTTTCAGTTGAAGTGGCAGTTCAATAATTTCTATATTTCGCATTGGGAAATCTTTTTGAAAATTAAGAGCAAGAACATTTTCTGAAAGATTAGCTCTGATTAACGAACTATGTGTATGAAATCGGCAATGAGAAAAAATCCTATTGAGCGTATCTCGTGTGCAGTACAGAATAATGCCATACCACTGATCATTATTGCCTTCAAAGATGATATTAAGAAAACAATCATTTCCATGCTCATAACACTCAAGCTTAAAAATGAAAAA